>PFCG01000015.1 GCA_002773095.1 Candidatus Moranbacteria bacterium CG10_big_fil_rev_8_21_14_0_10_35_21 | reverse complement strand
GCGTGTATGTTTTTTTCATACTTGCAGTCTAGCACATGCAACAACTATACCTGTCTGAATTTGCGGGGACATTATAGTGTTGTCTCTCTTTTTTCATTAATTTTTAAAATAACGCCTAGTAAGCTCGAGAGCCTTTACTGGGAATAAAAAATTTGCCTTTTCTTTTTTTTATAGTGTATATTATATATCAACAGCTTATTAACAGCTTGTTCGCTATTTTAACCTTTCAGTTGGAGTTGTTTTTTGTTATACTATCTAAACGATTATTTCTTTATTTTATAACTTATGACTAACGAGGAACTTTGGCAATCGGCCTTAGGAGAAATTGAACTTTCAATTTCAAAGGCTAATTTTATTACTTGGTTTAAAAATACCTCTATTGTTTCTATTGAAGGTGGAACAGTTGTTATTGGTGTTCCTAATGGATTTGCTAAGGAGTGGCTGGAAAATAAGTATAATTTATACATTTTAAGGGCGCTAAGAAGCCTTAAAAATGATATTAAACAGGTTTCTTGCACAATAACCGTGGCTCAAGATCCCTTCCGAAATGAACGATCTATAGATGCTATTATGCCACCAAAAAGATCCTTTTCTCCGGTTCCTTCCAAAAAAATGGCTAACACAAGCCATGAATCCAACTTAAATCCTCGCTATACTTTTGAAAATTTTGTGGTGGGAGGTAGTAATGAATTAGCTAAAGCAGCTTGTTTCGCGGCTTCACAGAGCCTTGGTTCGGTTTATAATCCTCTTTTTATCTATGGAGGAGTTGGATTAGGCAAGACTCATCTTCTTCAGTCTCTTGGGAATGAGGTTTTAAGAAAAAACCCTGAAAAAACAGTAAAATACATCACTTCTGAGCGTTTTACTAGCGAATTAATCGATTCTATTAAAAACCAAAAAATAAACGATTTTAAGTCATTTTATCAGAAAATTGACCTTTTAATTATAGACGATATCCAATTTTTGGCCGGAAAAGAGAAGACTCAAGAGGAGTTTTTCCATATTTTTAACTTTCTTTATCAATTAAATAGACAAATAGTTATTAGTAGTGATCGTCCCCCTAAAGAGATTCCTACCCTTGAAGAAAGACTTAGATCTCGTTTTGAAGGGGGAATGATCGCCGATGTTTCAAAGGCTGATTTTGAGACTAGAATGGCTATATTAAGCAAAAAAGCGTTAGAAAAAAACCTTTTAATAGAAACTGATGTGTTAGAATTCATAGCTTCAAATATAACAAATAATATACGCGAGTTAGAGGGGGCTTTTAATAAGGTTATGGTTTCTTCAGAATTAAGCAATAAAAAAATAACTATGGAGTTTGTCTCAGATACCCTATCTGGGCTTATTTTAAGCGGTAAAAAACCTGGAATTAATCATAAACATATTATTAAGGCCGTGGCTGAGTTTTATGATATCTCTTATGATGAGCTTATTGTTAAAAATAGAAAAAAAGAAGTGGTGAGACCAAGACAAGTAGCTATGTATTTGCTACGGAGCGAGCTTCAATGCTCTTATCTAGGTATTGGTGAAAAATTAGGTGGCCGGGATCATACCACCGCTATTCATGCTTATGAAAAAATAAAGAAAGAATTAGCTCAAAATAAAAGATTAGTAGAAGATATTAATTATTTAAAGGAAAAAATATATAATATTAGTGTATAAGTTGTTGATAACTTGTTTTTTTACTTATTTTTCTGGTTTAGTTATTTTTATTAAGTGTTAATAAGTTGTGGTTAAATTTACTTATTTAATAATTATTTTTTTATTAAACACTTAATTACCATTTATTTACCACTTATCCTTTTTTTATTAAAGTCTTTTTTCTCCTAACTAAGCCTTAAATAGAAGTTATCCTCTAAAATATGACCCTATAATAAATAGTAGATTATTTATATATATAATTATTAATTATAATTAAAATGAAAATTATTTGTACTCAAGAAAATTTTAGAAAAGCTATTTTAAATTCAGAAAGAATTGTTTCAAAACAAAATACCCTACCTATTTTAAATAATATTTTAATTGAAACAGATAAAAATAGCCTAAGAGTTTCAGCTACTAATTTAGAGGTAGGTATTACTAATAAATTTGGAGCTAAGATTGAAAAAGAGGGAAAAATCACTATTCCAGCAAAAATCATAGGGAGCTTTATGAATAATCTTCAAGCCGCTGATAATATTGCTTTAGAAACTATAGATCAGAGTTTAAAAATAAAAAGTGGAGATGTGAGGGTAGTTATTAAGGGATTATCAGCAGAAGATTTTCCATTAATTCCTAAAAAAAGCACGGAAACGCAAATTGAAATTACTACGCAGGAAATAAAAGAGGTTTTAGAGAAAATATTAGTTTCAGTAGCTTTTAATGAAAGCCGCCAAGAATTAACAGGAGTTAATTTGAATTTAACGGAGAAGGCTATTTTCTTCGCTTCCACAGATAGTTTTAGACTTTCAGAGAGCAAAGTAGCTTTTAATAAAACAAACCCTAATTACGAGGCCTTGGTGAAGAAAAATAGCAATATTATAATTCCAGGAGGCGCCTTTATTGAGTTATTGAGAATTATAGCGAACACTGGGAGTGAATGGGTAAAAATATCAATTGACGAGGGACAGGTTTTTTTTGAAATTGATGGGGTAAAAATGATATCCCGGTTGATTAATGGAAAATATCCAGAATATAAACACATCATACCTAAAGAATTTAAAACTAGGTGTGTGGGAGAAAAAAATAAAATACAAAGCTTACTAAAAATGGCTAGTGTTTTTTCTTCTGGGAAAACCAATGAAATAAATTTGACGACAGAAAAAGATAAAAAAATTATGCGGATTGAAGCGAGGAGCGCAGAGACTGGCGAGAATAGTTCAGAAATAAAAATGGACATTATTGGTCCGGATCAAATGGTAGTTTTAAATGCTAAATATATTATAGATGGTTTAAATAATATCAATACCTCCCAAGTGGCTATTTTAATTAATGATGGAACTACCCCAGTTGCCCTTAAAGAAGTTGATGAAAAAAGTGGAGAAATAAAAGAAGATTATATTTATATTGTTATGCCGATTAAAAACTAAACATAGTTATGGACAGAGGAATGAATAGAAATTATGAATTGGTTATTATCGGGGCTGGTCCAGCAGGATTATCTGCCTCTCTTTATGCTTCTAGATATGGCATTAACCATATGGTCATAGGAGAAATACAAGGGGGACAAATTTCGGAAACACACTTGATTGATAATTATCTTGGAATTCCAGATGTATCCGGGAATGAATTTAGCCAAAAGATAACCAAACATGTTAAAAAGTATGGAATAAATATCTTTTCTAAAAAAGTTAAAAATATTAAAAAAAAAGGTGAAGGGTTTGAAATAAAAATTGAAGGAGGGGATACTTTTTTTTCGCAGGCGATTATTTTAGCGACAGGGATGGAAAAAAAACAAGCTGGGATTAACGGAGAAGAAAAATTTTTAGGTAAGGGTGTTTCCTATTGTGCCACTTGCGATGGATTTTTTTACAAAAATAAAACCGTAGCTATTGTGGGTGGAGGCGATAGTGCAGCTGGAGCCGCTTTATTTTTAGGAGACATAGCAGAAAAAATTTATTTAATATATCGGAAAGAAAAACTGCGAGCAGAGCCATGGTGGCAAGAAAAAATAAAAGAAAATAAAAAAATAGAAATTATTTATTCCTCTTTAGTCCAGGAAATTAAAGGAAATGTGGTGGTAGAAAAAATAAAGATAATTAACCAAAAAAATAAAAAAATTAAAGAACTAAATATGGATGGAATTTTTATTGAAATTGGTCATCAGCCTAAACGAGACCTTATGTATGAAGATATAAAAATTATAGTCGATGAAGATGGCTACATAAAAACCGATGGCGAAGGAAAAACTAATCAATTAGGAATTTGGGCAGCTGGTGATTTAACAACTGGATCAAATAAATTTAAACAAGTGATTACAGCGGCAGCAGAAGGGGCGATTGCTACGCAAAGCGTTTTTCAATATCTTAAAAAAAATGGAAACTCTTAAAAAAATATTAGCCAAAAAAAGAGAGAAAATGAAAAAACCTACCGTTATGGAAATTGATGATAAAACGGTTTTTTTTATTTTTAAAAGAGTGATTAATGAAAAATTTGGAGCTTATGGAGAAGAAAAAATACAACCCAAACACTTTACTAATGGTACAATTTTTATTGAAGCAAAAAGCTCGAACTTAGCGTCCGAGCTTTGGTTGGTTAAAGAAAAAATCATCAAGGAAGTTAATAATAAGTTGGGAATCAAAAAAATAAAAGAGATAAAAATAAAAAATTAATTAAGGAATAGGAATATCTATAGAAACCGTTTTGCTTTCAGAAGATGAAGTACCGTTCTTGTCCGTAACGGTAATTTTTATTTCCAAAGAAGTATTTTTTTGAGAATCTGGGATAGGATAATCATAGGCAAAAGAAGAAGATGGTTGAGTTGTTATAGTTGACCCATTTATTTGTAAAGAAACATCTTTGATCCCATAACCAGCAGAAATAGAAGCTCGAATAGCTAATGGAGAGGTGGTAATAAATTGACCGGGCGAAGGGCTAGAAATAGAAAGAGAAGGTAAATAATCTTTAAAATCATCCGCCTTGCAACTATCCTTAGGAGCAGATCCTTTATCGTAATCTTTTTTACCTTTAGCCCATTCTTGAACGCCTTTTTCCCAATTTTTAAATTGAGGATCATCTTCAGCACTTTTTGGAGAATCTCCCATAGGGTCATCTTTATTTACATACCAAAGAATAGAATGACCAGTAAAAAACTTTTTCTTTTTAACTTTATCATCTGGGCAAGCGCTGGAAGCTAAACAATATTTATTTTTTTCTCCTGGTATTTCGCACACCTTCATTTCGTCAGTGTATTTAAGTGTGCCATCCAAAAATTCTTTTTCTGTTTTTTCTTCTTCATATTTTGGAAAAGATTCAATGTTAGAATTTTTTAAAGCCTTATCCATAAAGGCTCTCCAAATGGGAGCGGCCACAAAAACTCCATCAGCCCCTCCAGCCATAGGCGAGTTATCATTGTTTCCGGCCCATACACCAGCGACCAGAGAAGGAGTATACCCAAGTGTCCATCCGTCACGCCATTCGTTAGTAGTCCCTGTTTTAGCAGCTACAGGACGATTTGGAAAGTTAAGTGGACTATTGGATCCAAAAACTGGCGCTCTAAAATCATTAGTGGAAAGAATGTGATCGAGCATAGCAACATATTTTTCTTCAATCACTCTTTCTTCTCCTTCTGATTTGTATTCTTCTAAAATTTCCCCCTCAGAATCTTGAATTTTTAAAATGCCAGTTTTTGAATGTTTGATACCTCCCGTAGCCAACGTTCCAAAAGAGTTGACATGATCCAATAAGGTTACCTCTCCTCCTCCTAAAACCAAAGAGAGACCATAATTTTCAGGATGGTTTAAGGTAGTTATACCAAAAGACTTAGCCCTTTCAATAGCATTTTTTATTCCAGCTAAATAAAGCACTTTTACTGCTGGAACATTGAGAGACATACCCAAAGCTTCCTTAATTTTTAATGGCCCTCGATTTTTTTCATCATAATTTTTTGGATTATAATCTTTTCCAGTGTCAGTTTCAAAATTAGTATCCACATCCCAAATTATGGTGTTTGGGGTGTAGCCTTTTTCAAAAGCAGTAAGATAAACGTAAGGTTTAAAAGATGACCCTGGTTGTCGCTCCCTAGTAGCTACATTTACTTGGCCATCAATAGTTTTATCAAAGTAATCTTTAGAGCCAACCATAGCTAAAATTTGTCCGGTTTTTGGATCCATAGCTACTAAAGCGGCGTTAGAAGCTCTATAGTTTTTTACATTTTTTTCTGCACCAATTTTAATCGCTTCTTCAGCAGTCTGCTGTTTATCCCAATCGAGGGTGGTATAAACCCTTAAACCGCCTTGCTCTATAGTTTGTTCTCCATATTTAGAAACTAAATAATCTTTTATATACATCACAAAATGGGGGGCGCTGATTTTTTCTGGGCGAGGATTTATTTTAGCTAAAACATCCACTCCCTTGGCAGTGTCCGCTTGTTCTTGGGTTATATAGCCCAATTTAGCCATTTGATTTAAGGCGTACTCTTGTCTTAGTTTTAATTTTTCGGTATTGGAACCTAAGGGAGAGTAGCGAGTAGGCGCTTGAGGTAAAGAGGCCAAAAGAGTGGCTTCTTCCAGTGTAAGTTCTTTCGCCGGGTGGCTAAAAAATGTTTGAGAAGCGGCTTCGATTCCATAAGAATTAGAGCCGTAAGGAATTTCATTTAAATACATTTCTAAAATTTCATCTTTGGAAAATTTTTGTTCCATCTCTAAAGATAAAACTACTTCTTTAATTTTTCGAGTAAAAGTTTTTTCTCTGGTTAAGATGGAATTTTTCACAAATTGCTGTGTGATAGTAGATCCACCTTGGGAGGCGCCACGATTTAAGATATCTTGAAAAACAGCTCTTAAAATAGAGGTTAACTTAATGCCTTGGTGAGAATAAAAATCTTGATCTTCCAGAGAGATGGTGGCGTATTTTATACTGTCTGGCATTTCGGAAAAAGGGATAACTGTTCTTTTTTCTTCTCCGTGAATTTCATAAAGAATATGATCTCCGGTGCGATCGTAAATTTTAGTGGATTCAACTACAAAGCGATTACTAACCTTTTCCGGACTAGGAAGATCCTTAGCGAAATAAATAAAAACACCGGAAATAATCAATAAACCAGCCCCAGCCAAATAGAGGAATATTTTGATAAAAAGTTTCTTTTTAGGGCTTTTTAAAAACTTTTTGAAATTATTTGTAGAAAATACTCTAGGTATCATAGGGGATTTTAATAGTTGTATAATAACTGATTATGGGTTATTTTTCAATCCTATTTAAATCAGCGTAAGTAATTTTTTGGAAGTCACGAAGAGCTTTTTGGTTAGGCATTTTTGAATAGTTTTATAAGTTCCAAATATGTTTTCTCCATACATTTTTCTTCTTCCTTAGGGAAATACATTCCAGGCATTGAGTTAAGTTCAATTATCCATGGTTTTTGACTTTTATCAAACATAAAATCAATAGTATAAACAGTATTCTCAAATTGGGAAAAAGTACTAGCCACCTTTTTAAAAACAGGAAAAATGCTTTTAGGAAGCTGATTGTTTTTTATAATAAACATAGTTCCTCCTTGAGCTAAATTAGCCAACAGGGAATCTTTTTTAGGTTGACGTATATAACTGTAAATAAGTTTATTGTTTATGAAAACAGTTCTTAAGTCATGCGTTCCCTTCATAATCCCAACTATTCCATTGGAGCTATTAATAAATTCTTGGGCTAAAAGAGGTTGCTTTATAAGAATGGATTCTAATTGTTTTTTGTGAATTATTTGAACACCTTTTCCACCACTTTCCGACAATGGTTTTAACACAATTCTGGTTCCTTTTATTAAAGCAGTGGATTTTTTCAAATCAGCGGAAGAAGTTAATAAATAACATCTTTTTGAATATTCTGGAAAAAGTAAACTAGTTATAAATTTATTGTCAGCGATTGAAGTGAAAAGAGGATCATTGATAATAGGGTAATTTTCGGAGATTTTTTCTTTAAATAAATTAGTCTCCATTCTAAAACTAGTTTTGTCATAAATTAAATCAGGCTTTATTTCGGAAGCTCTTTCCCAAACGCCATTTTTGAATGTCCAGGCATATTTAAAGATATTATTTTTGTGGTCGTACCATTGGTAGGAGGCTCTATAGAGAGCCACTCCATTTTTAGAAGCCAATGAATAAAGATTTTCATAACAACTTTGGTATTTTAAATCACTAAAAGGACCTTTTGTTTTCCAACTTTTACTACCAAAAAGGATAAGAACTTTTTTCATAAAAATAATTTTAAAAAAATTAAAATATTAGATCTATAATATCCTTAGCAACATTTCTTCGCTTTCCTCTAAAAGGAAAGTGATGCATGCTAAGCATTGGAGATTCATTTATTTCAATGACAATATAATCTGTTTTAAACGGATCTTTGGTTATATCCTTAGTCATAAAATCAAATCCGGCGTAAGGAAGATTAGGGATAGAAAGAATTACCTTCGTGGCGAGCTTTTTTATATTTGGATGAGCTTTATCAGTTACATCAATACTATCTCCACCAGCGCTAAGGTTGGATTTTATTCTTAGAAAAACTTGTTCTCCTTTTTTTGGCACAGAGGCTAATGTTAAATGTTTCTTTTTGAGAGTCTCAATTATTTCAGAATCAATTTTTATTTTAACTAAAGATTCGCTGTGTCCTTCTCCTCGGCGCTTATCATCATTTTTTTTGGAAATTAAATTTTTTATATTATTTTTTCCATCTCCAATAACATTAGCTGGAATTCTATTGATAATTCCTAAAAGTTTATTTTTGGTAGCTAAGATACGATATTCTTCTCCGACGAATTGTTTTTCCACTAAAAATCTTTTTCTTTCTCCGCTAGCTAGTATTTTTTTGATGGCTCTTTTCGCCGCTGCAATATCTGCTATCCCGGTATAAACACCGTCTCCCCAAGTTCCATAAAGAGGCTTAATAACAATCGGAAAACCAATTTTTTGTATATAAGCCAAACTGTCTGGAATCTTGGTTTTGGAAAAATATTTTCCTTCGGAAGTTTTTATTCCATTTCTTTTGAGTAGTATTTTACAGAAAACTTTATTACTGCAAATAAAAGATGCGTTATAACTTAGAGTGCTGATTCGCTGTCCCATGATTGTTTCAATTTTGTTTTTATATTTAATAATAAGGAAACTTTGTTTGGTTTTTGGATAAAATTTTTCGATAGTGGCGCCTCTTTTTTCGGCTTCTCTGGCCAGAAGGTAGGTACTAAAAAAGGAAAAGTCTTTTTTTCGAATCATATGGTTTTATTAAAAAAATTTATTAAATTATCATAAAAATATTCACGGAAAGGCAGTTCTTCTTTTTCTAAAATAAGTCCAGGACGAGAATTGAGTTCGATAATCCAGGGTTTTTTATCGTCGTCAATTATTAAATCAACAGAATAAAGGTTCTTTCCGTAGGAAGTAAGCTTTTTTTGAATTTTATTCAAGAAAGGAAAAATAAATTTTGGTAGCTTTGTTATAGGGATTACTTTTATCTTTCCCCCTTGAGATAAGTTAGAAATTAAGTGATTTTTTTTAGGAAGACGCAGATAAGAGTAAAAAGGAGTTTTTCCCATAATCATAATGCGGAGGTCGTGCACTCCAGAAACAAATCCTTTGAGTCCTCTTTTAACCTCAATTAACTCTTGAGCAATAAAAGGAGGTCTTAATTCCTTTGGTTTATTTTTAAGGCATATAAAAATACCCTTACCACCGGATCCCCAAAGGGGTTTTAATATAATTTTTTCAGAGGAGAGTGTTTGTATTTTTTTTAAATCAGACTTTTTTTCAATCAAGATTGTTTTAGGGGAAAAAGCAGGTAACTTTTTATAGGTAAGCCATTTGTCGCTTAATAATTTACTAAAAGCAAGATTGTTAATAAATAAATAATGAGAAGAGATGATTTTTCTGATTTTAGCCAGTTTTTCTGGTAAATAAAAAGGAGATTTATCATAAATAAGATCTGGCGTTATATCTTTTTTCCACAACCATTTTTTATTATGAAAAAATTGCGCTTGACGAAAATTTTTATCCTTTAAATTATAAGCATCTATAGGTGCTCGGCAAAGAAGGATGTCTTTTTTTTCAGCATAAGCGTAAAAATCATTATACTGGGTATTAAGAGAAATTTTTTTAGTGGGCTTGAAAAGGATTAAAACTATTTTTCTATTCCTCATTAGTATTTTTTATTAACATCAATTAAGAATTTTCCCAGGTTTTTCTTCCCGATAATCATTCGGTAACGCATTTTTTTTCTATCAGCAATATTAACATTTGCGGTAGTGGAAATTTTGTCTAAAATAAATGGCAGACTAATTACCGGACGAACAGAGGAACCGTTAGCAGAAAAGATAACTGACACATCTTCCAAATCTGCGATAGTATCTTTATATTTTGCCACAAGTTCTTTTTTTATCTGTTGCTCATTTTCCGGAGTCACAGAATAAGACGATAAATCTATAGCTGAAAATTTTTCTAATGTTTCAGAAAATCCCAACTCATTAGCCAAGTCAATATCTATAGAAGAGGAGTAGGCGCCAGTGTCTATTTTAGCTTCAACTTCTATTTCTTTTCCATTCTTTCCACTTATTTTTACTTTAGCAATAGTCCCAATCAACTTTCTTCCAGAAATTTCCTCCATTTCACCTTCTATTTCTCCTCCAAAAAGATTCATACCTACTCGCACTCCTCTTTCAATTGATTTAATGGAAATGCCAAAGACTCGCTGAAGGCGATCTTTTAATCCGGAAAGATTAGCGATTTGAATAGAGAGACCTGGGCGAGCATTTAACTCTAAAAAGACTGGTCCCTTCTCTTTATCAATAGCCACATCTGCTCCTAAAAATCCCAAACCAGAAACCTCTTGTGCTCTAACAGATAAAGTTAAAATTTGATTCCAATAGGGAATTTTTATTCCAGAGAGAAGCATTCTAGTTTTTGGTATGTATTCAATTATTTTTCTCTTTCCTAATACCGCTGTGGTGGTTATGCCAGAGGCTAAGTCAATACCTACGCCAATCGCGCCTTGTTGTAGATTGGCTTTTCCTTCGGAATCCTTTGTGGGCAGACGAAGCATAGCCATAACTGGAACCTTATTGTAAACAATGACCCGAATATCTGGAATACCCTTAAATGCGTAGGGTTTAAAAAGCTTTAGTAGTTGTAATCGTTCTTCAAAAAAAGCCACATCGGGTGTATTTGAAAGAGAAAAAGAACCTTCCAAAATATTTTGAATATGACTTTTTAAGTCTTCGGCTGTAATTAATGATCCATCGGCTTTTATCCAAATATTGTTTTGGTTTTTTTCAGAATCTTTGAAGCCATTAGGAGAAGTTTTTTTTCTACCGTAAACAACTACAATACCTTCTCCGCCAAAACCTCCATTTGGCTTCAGAGCAAAACTATCAGGAAGGGAATTCCAGTTAAAATTTTCTAATTCCTCCTGAGAAGAGATCTGCGCAATAAGTTCCGGAACGGGCAGACCACTTTTTTTTAAAAGTTTTTTACTTAATATTTTATTATCGGCTAATCGTTTGGCTTGCTTAAGATTGCAGGGTCTAATAAAAGTAAGATTTCGGGCATTCATACCCAAAATTTTTTCTCCTTTTTTAAAAATTTCAAACATAATTATATTTTTTTAAGCACCTCTCGAAAGCGAACATATTCAGTCAATCTTAGGCCAGTCCATTTACCCAATAATATATTAATAGGCAAAGTGAGAAGAATAATCCAGGGATAGCTTATGACTGAATTTATAAAAAAATCCCAATTTAAAAGGTAATAACCAATAATAGCAATGATTAATGTTTCTATAGCCAATAAAAAGGCGGTTTTATTCCCTTTCTCAATTTGAGTAGCGACAAATTTTTCTACGATGGTTATCATAATTAAAAGAGGAAAAATAGAAACAGAAGCTAGCCCAGTTCTTTGAAAATAGCCTCCGATAACTAGAATAAAAAGAATAGACAATGAAACCACGGTTAAATTTATAGCTACTCTAGGAAGATAGAGGATGCGCAGTTTTTGAATGATAATTCTGGTAATCATGCCGACTAAAATAACACTGACAAAAATAGCCATACCATATTTTATACCGGTGCCTAAAAAGGCGAAGGTGATAATGGAAGGAGTATAGATGCCAAAAGCCTTAATCCCGACCACCTGCCTAAGGAAGGCAATTAAGGTAGCAATCACGGGAAACATAAGGAGGAGGGCGATGGTTTCCAAAGGCACGCCTTGAGAAACAAAGGAATCGATTAAATTAGTCATAGATTTAAAATTATTTATTTAAATGATTAATTTTACGGCTATTAATATGACAGATAGCGATAGCGATAGCGTCTGCGGTATCATTCGGCTTAGGAATCGACTTTAACTTTAAAATATTTTTTAACATTAGTTGAATTTGTTTTTTTTCTGCGCGGCCATATCCAGTCAGAGCTTGCTTTACCTGTAGAGGAGTATAACCATGAATATTGATCTTTTTTTGCTTGACAGTCAATAGAATGGCTCCCCTAGCTTCCCCAACCCGAATAATCGTTTTTTGGTTTTTGAAAAAAAACAGATCTTCTACAGCGGCTTCTTGAGGGTGGTATTTCTTGATAATTTTTTCAAGATCAGCAGAAATTTCACATAGCCTTTCTTCAATAGATCGGGTTGATTGAGTGCTAATATGACCATAGCCTAAGGGAATAATTTGCCCCCTTTTTTCTTCTAAAACTGCCCAGCCCACAGTAGCTGTTCCGGGATCAATACCCAGTACCCGTAACCCGTAACCCGTAACCCGTAACTTATTTTTCATTTCTTATAATACCCAAAAGCATGGCTCCAATTTTATCAGCCAACTCCAGTGCTTTATTATATTCTTTTTGATTTAAATATTTTTCAACCAAAGAAAAATGCAATAAATATTTTGATTCTTTCAGAGAAGCATAAGATATCTTATAAAAACTAATTCTGGACTTTTCTCCCGTGCGTGCAAAGCCTTCAATATAATTTAAAATAACCGATAACGAGGAGCGTCTAATTTGTGAAATTACTCCGTATAATTCATCCTTAGGAAATTTTTTAGTTATTCTGTAAACAAAATGAACATACCTATCCATTGTTGTTCTTAAATTATCGTGAAAAGTATTCATTTGGAGTTGCGAGTTATGTGTTACGAGTTATGAGATTAAAGATTGTCATATATTTCTTCTGTGTCGTCTTGTTCATCTAAGGCTTCCAGAAGTTTTTCATAAGTGTCTTTATCTTTATCGGAAAAAGTATGTTTTTGAGTCGGAAGATAAATTAATCCAGCATTATCAATGGTGATATTTTCTTTTTCTAAATTTTCTTTAACTTTTTGCACATTTTCAATCTTAGTGTAAACAGTGAGCAGATTATCATCAAAAAGGGTGTCTTCGGCTCCGGCTTCTATGGCTTTCATTTCTAAGGTAGCTTGATTAATATCTTTTTCGAGGCTAATACTTATAGCTCCCACTAATTTAAAAAGAAAACTCACTGATCCAGCTGGAACCATTTTGCCAGTCATCTTGGACAAAATAGTTTTAATTTCTCCTAGTGTTCTGTTTTTATTATCAGTAGCACACTTAATAAGCATGGCTACGTTACCTGGGCCGTAGGCTTCATAAACAACTTCTACGATTTCCGCTCCGTCTTTCAATTCTCCAGTTCCACGCTTAATAGCTCGTTCAATGTTTTCTTTCGGCATATTTTCAGCGCGGGCTCGGTCAGTGGCTAAGCGTAGCTTAAAATTAGTTTCCATATCGCCACCACCTTCTCGAGCGGCAATGGTAATCAGTTTTCCGTATTTAGTAAAAATCTTGGCGCGCTTGGCATCATTGAGTCCTTTGCGATGTTTTATACCTGCCCAATGTGAATGTCCTGACATAATATTCACGAAACTCGCAACCCGTAACTCGTATCCTTAAAAAATTTAAGTTATGTGTTGTGAGTTATGAGTTATGAGCATTTAAATCGTAGCATTTTTAAGGTTAACTTTCAAGGGAATTTATCAACCGAGTAAGGAGTAAATTAGTTTCGGAAGGCAGTTTGCCGAAAAAAACCAAAGCATAATGTTTTCTTTGGATTTTTTTTATTTTTGTAAAGTGGTAAAAAGAATCTTTCGGCTTGATTTCATTGTCAGATAATCTAAAACTTTTCAAAAAGGTATTATATTTTTGAAAAGCTAATTTAATTTCAATTTTTGGGAGATGGTTTTTAGTTAAAATAATAATAGGTGAAGTTAAATTTTCCTCAGTTGAGTTAACAGTTAAGGGTATTGTGGTTTCTTCTGGTAATATATTTTCTGAAGCGGCTAAAATTTTAGTTTCCAGTTTTGGAACATTTTTCAAAACCCATTTTGAAGAAACTTTTTCCCAATATTCATCTTCTTTAATGCCTTTTTTATTATTGTAGCTTGTTTTGCTAGCTACTTTTCCATCTGGATACCTCAGCTCTATTTTTGATTCTTTATTGTTAAGAGAAAAAAGAGCATCTTGCCTGGTTATTTTGATAGTTTTTTTAGGTTTTACGATTAGCTCAGTTTGAATAGGATGGTTATACAATTTTTTACTTCCAGTCGCAATAGACCAACCTTTTAGGTTAACAGCCCTTTTTGATTTGTTAATAACTGAAATTGTTTCTAAATCAGCATCTTTTCCCTTAGGATTAGGGTTAACTGAGATAATTTTTATCTTATTTTTTTTCTTGGAAAAGTTTTTTACCTCTATTGAAAAAGTTTCTATGACCTCCTCGCTTCCATCAAAAACTTTCACCGAAACTTGGTATTTTCCACTTTTTTCATATTTATGGCGGGTAGTTTTTTTGTAGCTTTTATGACCATCTCCAAAATCCCAAGTTATCTTCAGGGAGTCGTTGTCTTTATCGCTAACATTGATTTTAAAATCAGCATAAACATTCTTGTATATTTTTTTATCATATTTAATTTTAGCTTCTGGTAAATTATTAAACTGGTTGACTGCACCGGGTGTCAAAAAACGGCTCCATCTCCAGCTTTTTCCGTCAAAATTGTAAGAAGCTCCAGATTGGATTTTGGTATAGCTAATAGAGGAAACAACTTCACCGTCGGGATTTTCCAGAGAAATAGTTTCATTGGAATTATTCAGAGAAACGGTGTTGTAAAAAAGAGCAAAAGACAAAGCACTTATAGTTCCTGACAAATCAAATTCTGATTTTTTATCTTTTATTTTCCATCCGTCTAAAGAAACGGCTTCATCTCCTGAATTGAAAATTTCCACATATTCATAATTTTTTTCTGGAGATTGTTCTGGGTTAGGCAAAAGTTCATTGAGAGATATTTTAGAGGAATAAATAATTTTTGGAATTTCTACTTTTGTAGAATTAATTCTTCCGGGGGTATTGCCAAAAGTATCAAATGATTCTTGCCAATTAGTTTGATCATTTTCACTAAATATATTTATTTTTTCTAATGATTTATCATTACCATTCCCTCCCCAAGTGTTAGAATAATTTAAGGTATCTTGCCACGTTATTCCAGTATCACAGCTTATTTTTAAACTGTTTTTAGCATCATCATTAGAATTAGTAAGTGAAAAAGAAGAGTGAAAAATTTTAACATCATTTTTTATGTTATATTTTGTTTTGATGTCTAAAAAAGTAGGGCCGTCGTAATTATTAGTTAAAAGAAAATATTCTTTTGGGTATATTATGGGTATTTCTTCAAGATAAACTACTCGGTTAGGGCCTGCAGATGAAAAATTAACTTTCACTCCAAAATCTTTAATATTATTACTGCTTTTTTCTAAGATCCAATTGGAAGGCGAATTATGATAGAGCTCAATCCACTCATTTTTTGGGTCAGCTCCGCTAGGATTATACATGATTTCGCTAATGATTAAATCCTGACAGTCAGCTCGAGTTAAATTTCCAAAACCAAAAAATCCTACCATAACGAGTAGGATAAAAAAAATAAAAAAACCAGTTTTATTTTTATGTTTCACCCGTATTTTTGTTTTTAATAAAAATTACGTAATTAATTACGTAATTTTTTTATAAAAAGGTTTAGTTGTTGATTTTCTTTTTAATCATTTCTCCTAATTCGTCAGTTTCTTCTCGTTCTTTCTTTTCCTGAAGATTCATCAAGATGTTTTTAACTTTATAAGGGTTGGGTATTTTACGAAAAAGGAAACGCTCTCTTTCTCCAGCGGTTTGAATAAATACATCTCCATAATTCAGAAAAGTCGGAATTAAGCCGTGAACTTCAGTGGTAATGTCTTGGATTTTTTCCAGCTCCAACTCGCTTACATTACGAGAGAAAAGCCCCTTTTGTTCGATATTGACCACTCTTTTATTGGTGACAATCCAAACATCAAAATAATAATCTACCCAGATGACAAAAGAAATTATCCAGATTAACAATAGAAATAAATTTTCTAAAAAAGTGAATAGATTTTTGTAGGGGGCCTTGCTAATGGCTGGGAAGAGGGATGGTAGTGCGGTGGAAATGAAAGTCAAAAAAGCCAGTATTAAAAAAGCCCAAAAAAGTTGTAAAAAAATATCAAACCAATGGCGACGTAAAATTTGAAGCACTTCTTCGCCATCCCGTTGACCTTTAAAATGAAATGTATTAAATGATCGCATAGTTTAAATTAAAAAAAAGTTTGTGATAAAAAACTTTTCCAATTAACTGAAAAAAAGAGAGCTATATTAGAAAGAAGTAGCGTGGAAGAAACGGCTACGAATAAAATTAGCATTGCAAATTTAGTCTGAAGATTAATGGAGTAAGCTAATAAATGATAAACCACAAAAATAGCAGTTAATACATAGATTAATATGATAAGTTCGTAAAAAGATAATATAATAGTGTAAGCCATGCTTTTATAATAACCTATTTTTATCGTCATCGGAATAGTCTAGTTCTAGATGACGGTAAGCTTCCTTGGTGACCATCCGACCACGAGGGGTTCTGTCTAGAAAACCTATTTGAATCAGATAAGGCTCATAAACATCCTCTATGGTTTTTATTTCTTCTGAAACAGCGGCAGCGATAGTGGTTATCCCGACTGGACCACCACTAAATTTTTCAATAATGGTTCTGATAATTTGGCGATCAGCCGGTTCTAGTCCAAGAGAATCGACATCCAACATATCCAGAGCTTTCTTAGCGACGACACTATCGATAGAAGCATGCTTTTTTATTTGAGAAAAATCTCGCACTCTTTTCAAAAGGCGGTTAGCGACGCGGGGAGTAAAACGGGAACAACTGGCAATTTTTTCTAATCCGGAATCTTCAATAGGGACATTCAATATTCTCCCAGAACGTTTAATTATTTCTTTAATCTCATCGTTTTGATAAAATTCCAAACGATAAGTGGCTCCAAAACGATTTCGTAGAGGATTAGAAAGAGCTCCTAATTTTGTGGTGGCGCCGATTAAAGTAAAATGAGGTAAGTCTAATTGAATGGTGCGGGCAGAAGGTCCTTTTCCAATGATTATATCTAATTTGAAATCCTCCATAGCCGGGTAAAGAATTTCTTCAATAGATTTGTTTAGGCGATGGATTTCATCGATGAAAAGAATGTCTCCGTCTTGGAGATTAGTGAGGATAGAACCAAAGTCTCCTACTCTTTCAATGGCCGGACCGGAAGTAGTTTTGATATTAACTCCCATTTCCTTAGCAATAATTTGAGCTAAGGTGGTTTTGCCCAATCCAGCCGGTCCATAGAGCAAAATATGTTCAATTGATTCTTTTCTAGCGCGGGCAGCTTCCAATAAAATACCTAAATTTTTTTTAACTTTTTCCTGACCGATGTATTCTTGAAAATTTTGCGGCCTTAAAGTGGCGTCTAAATTACGATCTTCAGTAGTTTCGCTTTTATCACTAGCGGACGTCTCTTTTTGATTTATTTGTTCATTTGAGGTAGTAATCATATTCTTGATTATAACAGCATTTGACAGAATTTAAAAGCTATGCTAATATGATGGGTCATCGGAAAAATCCTTTTTATAAGGGATTTTTGGTGGCTAGCAGTAAACTGTAGGCAATTGGGGATTCCTATCTTTTATCCTCAATTTTGGAAACTTTTATGTCCAGATATGGGTAAGACGGTTTCGGCTTTCTTATTCCTCGACACTGTTTCTCCCCTGAGGCTCTTAGTTTCAGGTTTTGTCTACAGATTATTGATAAGAAATAAATAGGCAGGGAAATAAAAGCCCTGCCTTTTTTAATTGATAAATTCTTCAATCTTTAACATTATTCCATTTAAATTATCATTCACTTCATTGTTCCAAAATCTTAAAACAATAAAGCCTAGATTTTTTAAATAATCATTTCTTTTTCGATCATATTTTTGGTCTTTTTCTCTCTTATGCTGCGAACCATCAAGCTCAATAATTATTTTCTTTTCCAAACAAATAAAATCGACAATATATTTGTCGATTACATGTTGGCGTCTGAATTTTAGGTTGTGAAAACTTCTGTTTTTAATTTTTGACCAAAGTTTTATTTCGTGCGGTGTGGATTTTTTGCGAAGATTGCGAGAATTAATTTTAAGTCGTTGTGCGTAGTTTTGCATTGTTTTTTGTTTTACCCTCATCCACTCTTCGAGCACCTTCTCCCTATATTAAGGAGAAGGGGAAGCGTCGGCATCCTCTCCCAAATTAGGGAGAGGAATGAGGTGAGGGCACGGCTGGGCTGTTCTACAATAAACTCATCATAAACCCAACATTGTTAGCACACTTTTCAATAGCTTCTTGAATGCAATTAAGTCCG
>PFCG01000003.1:5622-8058 GCA_002773095.1 Candidatus Moranbacteria bacterium CG10_big_fil_rev_8_21_14_0_10_35_21 | reverse complement strand
TTCTTTTGGGGTTGATGCTGGCTTTCACCATTGGCGCTTTGGTCGGATTGGCGCTCATCGGTTTCAAAAAGAAAAAAATGAAAAGTCAGATTCCTTTTGCTCCGTTTTTGATCGCGGGATCGATGATCGCGATGTTTTTTTATGACCCAATTATAAATTTTTATTTTTCGCTGGTTTTGCGTTAAACTGAAATTCGTATGAAAAGAAAAAACAAAAAAATTTACCTACTCGCCGAACCGAAGCCGCGTCGAAACGGACTAAATAAGCAGGCATTTACACTGGCTGAGGTGATGGTGATCATTGCCATTATTGGAATAATGACATCAGTAACAATCGTTTCTTTGATCGGAAGCCGAGAAAAAAAACAGGTAGAAACGGCAGCAAGTGAATTGGTGGCGGTTCTCCGCGAAGCGCAAAATAACGCTTTGACAGGAAAAAATGCTGGAGATAAATGCAAAGAGTATGAAATTTATGCAGAAAATAGTAAATATACTATTAACTGCGGACCATTAGTCTCATTTGATTATCAATTAAAGAATGGAGTTGCGTTTGAAAATAAAGGATATGTCTCGTATAGTATTCCGGATGCAAAACCAATTTTTTCTGATAACCAGTTTCTACTTATAAAAGGGTCAGAAAGTTATAGCGTGTGTGTGTATATTACAGGCAGAATAATTGAACAAAGCGGTTCAGTTTGTCCATAAATTTATATGTATAAAAAAAACAGAAAAAAAAGAAAAAACAAGAAAGTTTACCAGCCGATGAGGCGGGGGTTTTCTATGGCGGAAGTAATGATCTCAGTCTTTATTTTATCTCTAACTATTCCAGTTATTTTTATGTTAATGGCTGGCAGTATTAGGCATTCTAATGAGGCAAGAGATCAAATAATTGCTTCTCAGCTGGCACAAGGGGGGATAGAATTAGTCAAAAATATTAGGGATAATAATTTAGCTAAAATTATCGCTGGTAATCCAGATATAAATGTTTTTGATAATTTACCTACGACGAGTTCTAATACTTGTCGAATAGCACAAGGAATGGACAAAATTGATGAATATGGAGATTGTCAAAGCAAACCTAACGATAAAATTCTTTATATCAATAGCGACGGTTTTTATGTTCATAATGTTAGTGGTTCTACAAAAACAAAATTTAAGAGAAGAATAAAGCTAGAATATGAAAATTATAATTTAAGTAATTCTGATTATCTTACAGTTACAAGTCAAGTTAGTTGGAAAGCTGTTTCACCTTGGCTTAGTGACTGTAATTTAGCGAATCAATGTGTAGAAATAAAAACTAAACTTTACAAAACTCAAGATGATTCATAAAAAAATGAAAATAAAACAAAAAAATTTAGAGGGGTTTACCCATTGCCCAGAACGATCCGTATATGAGCGAGAAGGTAAAGGGTATAAAACGCGCAAAGAATTGTTTCAAGGTCCAAGGCCTAAACTCATGGGCGCTGGGTTTACCTTAGTTGAAGTTTTAGTATCGATGTTTGTTTTTTCTTTGGTAATGATGTCGATGGTGGGTATTTTTGGGCAATCAACAGCTAGCTTTAAATCAGGAAAAAATATTCAAGCAAACCTAGAGGAAGCTCAGTTTGCTTTGAATAAAATGGCTAAAACAATCAGAACTAGTTCGGTTTTTGGTAATGATGGCATACAAAATAATTTGAAAATTTTTAATTATTCTTTGACCGATAGTAATTGTATAAGATATTTTAGTATGAATGATAAGCTTATGGTAAACTCCAACACTCAAGCTGATAGGGCATCTTGTGAGAGCGTTGATTTTATTAATTCTGATGCTGACGCTCTTATTGAAGGTTATGTTTCAAACATTAACTTTAAAGTAGTAAATTCTTTAGACAAATCAAAAGTAGATGGTCCCAAAGCTGGAAGAGTAACTATGACACTCAAAATTTGTGAATCAAGTGATGAAAAAAAATGTGCTAATATTCAATCGTCTGTTTCCCTGAAAGATTATGATGTTTCAATGACTCCCTAAAAAATATAAAGTTAGCTATGAAAAATATGAGGTGTGACAAAAAAAACAAAAAAGGATCAATTCTAATTTTCTCGTTAATCATTATGTCAATAATGCTCATTTCGGCGTTGGGAATTACTCTTGCGACAGTGAGTGAACAAAAAGGAGCCAGCGCTACAGAAAAATCAGTGCAAGCTTTTCAAATAGCTGATACGGGGGTTGAAATGTTTTTTTGGAAAAAAAAGAATGCAACACCAACTACCAAAATAAAACATATTAATGGAAATGCTGAAACTAACTATGAGATAGATCCTAATAATGATTATATAGTGTTTAAGGATATATTATCAGATGGTAAAATAAAAATGATATTTTATAAAAGTGATGGTGCTGGTGGTTTTGATATTATGCAAGCCTCAGAGTTACCCAATGCTAATATAGTTGACG
>PFCG01000003.1:0-5610 GCA_002773095.1 Candidatus Moranbacteria bacterium CG10_big_fil_rev_8_21_14_0_10_35_21 | reverse complement strand
TTTTGTGCTATAATTAAAATATGTCAAAAATAGCTAAAAATAAGGCCGTGCCTGACGGCAGACAAACAAAATCAAGAATAAAAAAGCTTTCGGAAGAAATCAACAAGCTGCGCTACGAATATCATGTTTTGGACAAGCCGGATGTGACGGATGAGGTGTATGATTCTTTGACGAAAGAATTGAGGGAATTGGAAGCGCAATTTCCCGATTTGCGATTGGCCGATTCGCCCACGCAAAGAATCGGCGGAAAACCATTGGCAAAATTTCAAAAAGTGCGCCATCAAGTGAGGCAATGGTCTTTTGATGATGTTTTTTCTTTAGAAGAGTTGAAAAAATGGGAAGAAAAAGTGCAAAGATTTATGAGCAAAATTTCCCACCGACCCTCACCCCCAGCCCCTCTCCCAGTGGGAGAGGGTGGCCGAAGGACGGGTGAGGGAAAAATCGAGTATGTAGCGGAAGTGAAAATCGATGGGTTGAAAATTATTTTGATCTATAAAAATGGAAAATTTGTTCGTGCAGCCACTCGGGGTGATGGAGTTATTGGCGAAGACGTGACCGAAAATATCAAAACTATTGTGAGTGTGCCCTTGGAATTGACTCAACCGATTGATTTGGTGGCGGTGGGAGAATGCTGGCTAAGTAAAAAAGAATTATCCAGGATTAATGAGGCCAGAAAGAAAAAAGGGGAAGCGCTGTTTGCCAATTCCAGAAATGCTGGAGCAGGCACTATCCGACAGTTGAATCCGAAAGTGGCGGCTTCCAGAAAATTGGATACTTTTATTTATGACATAGATTATCTCGCAACTCGCAACTCGCAACTCGCAACTCCAAAAACACAAAGAGAAGAATTAAATTTATTAAAAAAACTGGGATTTAAAGTTAATCCAGAAAGTAAACTTTGCAAAAATATTGAGGAAGTGGAAAAATTTTATCAAAATTGGATTGGGAAAAAAGACAAAGAAGACTATGGTATTGATGGAGTGGTGCTTAAAATAAATTCCGTGGAAATCCAAAAAGCGTTGGGCTACACTGGCAAATCTCCGCGTTGGGGAGTGGCCTATAAATTTCCGGCGGAAAAAGTGACAACCATCGTGGAAGATATTAAAGTTCAGGTCGGTCGCACTGGTGCTCTCACTCCAGTGGCCCATCTGCGGCCAGTTTTGGTGGCTGGTTCTACGGTTTCTCGAGCGACACTTCACAACGAGGATGAAATCAAAAGACTGGATTTGAAAATTGGCGACACGGTAGTGCTTCACAAAGCCGGCGATGTAATTCCGGAGGTGGTGGAAGTGTTGAAAAATTTGCGTTCAGGAAAAGAAAAAGTTTTTCATATGCCAAAAACTTGCCCAATATGCGGAGGAGCAGTCAAACGAGAAAATGTAGGGATTCGGTCCCTACAGGTAGGAGCGGCACGTTATTGTCTTAATCCTAAATGTTTTGCGGTTGAAATTGAAAAAACAATTCATTTTGTTTCCAAAAAAGGTTTCAATGTTGATGGAATGGGAGAGAAAATTGTGGAGCAATTGATGAATGAAGGAATAGTGTCAAATTTTGCCGATATTTTTGAATTGGAAAAAGGCGATTTGGAACCTTTGGAAAGATTTGCGGAAAAATCAGCGGATAATTTAATTGAGTCCATCAAAAATAGCCGAAAAATAACTTTGGAAAAATTTCTGTTTGCGCTAGGAATTCGACATGTGGGCGAAGAAGGATCAATTCTCGTAACTCGTAACGTGGAACTCATAACTCAAAAGAAAATAAAAAATTTATCAGATGTCGCGGAATATTTTACAGAAATAAAAATTAATGATTGGCTGAAAATAAAAGGTATCGGAGAAAAAATGGCGGAGAGTTTAGTGGAGTGGTTTGGAGATAAAAATAACATAGAAATTCTTAAAAGAATGAAAAATCTTGGCGTAGAAATTATTATCCAAAAACTACAAACTACAAACTACAAACTGAAAGGTTTGGTTTTTGTCCTGACAGGAGAATTAAAAAACTTTACAAGAGACGACGCCAAAGATATGATTAGAAGGTTAGGAGGAGAAATTTCGTCTTCAGTGAGCAAAAACACCAGCTATGTTTTGGCTGGAGAAAATCCGGGATCAAAATATGACAAAGCGAAAAAATTAGGAGTGAAAATTATTAGAGAAGAAGAATTTAGAGAGATGCTTTAACTCTACGAAGTACGAACATCTACGAAATTACGAATTCGTAGTGAATTAAATAATTGCAAAAATTATGATTAATAAATCAGAAGTTCAACATATCGCTACACTAGCGCGCATTGGATTAGACGAAAAAGAAATAGATAAATTATCCAAAGATTTATCAGGCATTTTGAATTGGGTGGAAAAATTGAAAGAAGTGAATGTGGATGGTGTAGAGCCGACAGCCCACATAACTGGGGTGAATAATATCTCAAGAGAAGACAGAGTCGGTGATTTTGAAAATAAGGAAGGAATTAAAAAATTATTTCCAGAAGAGAAAGATGGATTTGATAAAGTTAAATCAGTCTTATAACATAAAACATGTAACATGTAACAAAATCTAAAAAATTGTTTCATGCTTCATGATAAATGTTTCATGATTAGAGAACTGCACGAAAAATTAATTAACAAAGAAATTTCAGCGGTAAAATTAGCCGAAGATTATTTTGCTGTGATTGAAAAAAAAGACAAAGAAATTTTTGCATATCTTACTTTAACGAAAGAATTGGCTTTGGAGCAAGCCAAAAAAGTAGACGAAAAAATTGCTCGGGGTGAAAGTATTGGAATACTAGAAGGTATTCCCGGGGCGATTAAAGATAATATTTTAATAAAGAATATTAGGGCCACAGCCAGTTCCAAAATTTTGGATAATTATATTGCGCCTTATGATGCGACAGTTATCAAAAAATTAAAAGATAGTGGAGCGGTATTTTTGGGAAAAACCAATCTAGACGAATTTGCTATGGGTTCTTCTACGGAAAATAGCGCCTATGGACCAACAAAAAATCCTCATGATTTGGAAAGAGTGCCAGGTGGGTCTTCTGGAGGTTCTGCAGCCGCAGTGGCGGGAGATATGGCGGTTTGGGCGCTAGGAACCGATACAGGTGGTTCAATTCGTCAACCAGCGGCTCTTTGTGGAGTAATGGGTCTGAAACCGACTTACGGAAGGATTTCCCGTTATGGCGCTATTGCGATGGGTTCCAGTTTAGATCAAATTGGACCAATTGCTAAAACCGTGGAAGACGTCGCGATTGTTTTGAGTGCTATTGCCGGAGAAGACAAAATGGACGCCACCTCTGCCAGATCTGCTGATAAAAAGTATGAAGATTATTTGACTGGCGAAGTGAAAGGTTTGAAAATCGGAGTGGTGAAAGAATATTTGGAAAATTTAAATCCAGAAATGAAAGAAAAAATGGAAGAGGTGATAGAAAAATTCAAAAAAATGGGAGCGGAAATCAAAGAAGTGGAGTTACCTTTTGCGAAATATTCTTTGCCAGCTTATTATATTATTATGCCCTGTGAGATTAGTTCTAATTTAGCTCGCTATGATGGAATTAAATATGGAATGAGAATAGATGATCAGGAAACTTCCAAAGTGAAAGCCGATGGATTGCCGAAAACATTGTTGGAAACTTATTTGGATTCCAGAAAATATGGATTGGGATCGGAAGTAAAAAGAAGAATAATGTTGGGAACCTATGCGTTGTCCAGCGGATATTATGAAGCCTATTATTTGCGGGCGCAAAAAGTGCGGACATTGATAAAAAAAGATTTTGAAAAAGTTTTTAATCCGTCAGCTGACGGAGTAGATTTAATTCTGACTCCAACCACCACCACTCCTGCTTTTAAAATTGGAGAAAAAACTGAAGATCCGCTCAAAATGTATCTGGAGGATATTTTTACAGTCACGGCTAATATTTCCGGCGTGCCGGCTATTTCGATTCCCTGTGGAAAAATTAAAGTAGATAATTCGGAAATGCCAGTTGGATTTCAATTGATGGGAAAATGGTTTGATGAAGAAAATTTATTGCGGGCAGCTCACGCCTTTGAAATAATGTAAGGGTTTTTAATCTTGAAGTAGGGAATAAAGTTTCTTTTTATGGTAAACTATGGGTATAAATTGAGCGAGCTCGCCCGCCTTTGGCGGGAATTGAATAAAAGGATAAAATAATAGTAATGAATATTTTGCAAAAATTGATGGTGCAACTTTATGAAGAATCTATGGTTTTCTATAATTCTCCAGTTTTTTCTTTGATTAAATTTGCTATAGGGATATATATTATTGTTTTGATAGTAGACGTGGTTTTGTTATTAATCCAAAGAGGGGTGGGAGGGAATTTACGTGAATTTACTATTGGAGCAGATTTGCCTAGAGAATTAATAAAAAAGAAAAGTAAATTGAAAAATAAATGGGGAAAGATAAGAAAAAGATTGGAAAACGATAATGAATCTGAATATAAAGCAGCTGTCATTGAGGCAGATGAATTAGTAAGCGACCTTATCGGAAGAATGGGCTATGGAGGAAAAGATGCTGGTGAAAAAATAAAAAATGTTCCGGCTGGGCATTTGGAAGCTATTGAAGAGATAAAAGAAGCGCACACTTTGAAAAATAAAATTGTGTTGGAAGAAGATTTTAAACTTAGTCGGGAAGAGGCCGAAAGGGCTTTAGAAAAGTACGAAAAATTTTTGCATGAATTTGAAGTTTTGAACTAACATTGACTTTAACTGAAAAACTGGTAAAATATTCGAACAGCTTGTTTTTTGTTGGTTGGAATTATAGTTGGGCTACGTGATTGCAGTAACTTTAATAGCAGGGTGGAGTCCCGAGTACTCGGGATCAGCTCTCCGCCTGCGGCGGATCATAACCGAACGACGCCAGTCAAATAAAAAACAATTTCATAGCGGGGTGGAGCAGTGGCAGCTCACGTGGCTCATAACCACGAGGTCGTAGGTTCGAATCCTACCCCCGCAACATAGAAAAATAAAACCTCAAATTTAAAAATATTAGATTAGTCCAGATTTGTCCCAACACCAAAAATGCCAGGGTAGCTCAGCTGGTTAGAGCGCGGGACTCATAAGCCCGAGGTCGAGAGTTCGAATCTCTCTCCTGGTACAAAAAACGGGGGCGTAGCTCAGCTTCGGCCATAGGCCGACCAGCCTATGGCTGGGGTTAGAAAAAATACATGTTCAATGTTTATTTTTTAAAAAGTAGAAAAAAATGGAAAAGTTTATGTTGGCTTTACTGAAAAAAGTCCAGAAATAAGATTAAAAGAACATAATACTAGTAGTAATGTATGGTCAAAAAATAATAAACCTTTTGACATATTATATTTCGAATCATATTATTGTAAAAAAGATGCTCAAGAAAGAGAAAAATTTTATAAAAGTGGTTTTGGGAAGTTAATCAAAAATAGCATAAGCGAAACGATTAAAAAGCATAAATTTTGGGGGCGTAGCTCAGCTGGTTAGAGCGACTGCCTGTCACGCAGTAGGTCGAGGGTTCGAGTCCCTTCGTCCCCGCCAATTTACAATTTCAGAGTTTTCGGAAGTTTTATGCACCGTAAGTGCGGTCGTCTCGCCCGCAGGCGAGGATGAAAGGGCTGAATTTGCAACGGTTTGC
>PFCG01000032.1:23187-23354 GCA_002773095.1 Candidatus Moranbacteria bacterium CG10_big_fil_rev_8_21_14_0_10_35_21 | reverse complement strand
TTTCGCCAAACATAAATATATTTTTGAGGTTTTCGGCTGTGTCTTTGTCGAGCGTTACGCTAAATGGCGGATTGGTGATAATCACATCAAAAGAGCCGTTGATTGGTTTTGGATAGACATTATCATCCGATGTATTTGTCAGGGTATTTTCTCCTGATGATTTGATA
>PFCG01000032.1:1134-23111 GCA_002773095.1 Candidatus Moranbacteria bacterium CG10_big_fil_rev_8_21_14_0_10_35_21 | reverse complement strand
ACAGATGTTCCCAAATCAGGATTTATTTCCGTTCCATAAATATATTTGTCCGCCCATTTGTTTTCAGTGTCGTCCGGATAGAAATTATTTTGCACAAATAATTTTGTGTTTCTAGCGCTGTCCACTTTTTCGGGATATTGCCTTTTGACGGCATTGGTAACAAATTTCATATATTCAATCAAGAATGTCCCGCTGCCAGCGCTTGGATCAATCACATAAGGCAATTTTTGCTCTTTATTGATTGTATTTATCGCCAGTTTGTCTATTTGCAGACCCCACAGCAAAAATTTCACCACATTAATATGAGTGAAGAATTGACCTTTATTTTGTTTGAATTTATCCCTAATTATTCTTTCAAAAAAATCTCCCAGAATGTCTTTGCCGTCAAAACTATTTTTTCCTTCAACAAATGAATAACTTTCTAATGATGCCACTGTATATTTTAATTTAGAAAGAGAGAACTTGCTTCTGTTGATTACGAAACTTTCGTTTATTTCATTTTCATTAGTAATGCTCAATATATTCTTTAGCGCCCGCCTGTAAAGTTCATTTATTCTTTTATATATTTCTTCGTTGCTTTCAAAAACTTCCCCGTCTTTGGAAGAAAATATTTGAAAATCATATTTTTCTCCGTTCTTTTTTTCATACTCATCCTGTATTTTTGCCAGAATCAGACGAGTAAGAGACGCGAAAACCTCATTGTCATCCGTTCCTCCTCCGCCCCATAAAACATTGTGCAGATTACTTCTGACACCATCAAGCTGAGAACGTTCAAAATCGGCGATTAAATTTTTCTCGCCCTTAATATATGGCTCTTTTTGCGCCTTTCCATATCTGGCCGGCAATTCATCGGCAAAATCCCTGACTTCTTTCCATGAATCAAATGAATTAAATTTTTTATAATCGATCAATATGCATTTATCTTTTATTTCGTTGTTTACGATTTCAAAAGTATACAAGGTGAGATATTTCACACTTTTGCCTTGCCCTTGTTCTTGCGAAGCAAGATTAAAAAGTTGTTTTTCAATTATTTCATCTTTGTCTTTTTCGTAGTCTTGCGGGCTTTTCAGTTCAATATATAAAAAGGCATTGCCTTTTTCATCTCGGACAATAATATCTATCCTGGGTTTATTTACTTTTGGCCTTCCGATATCGTAATTTTTTTCAAGTTCAATATTTTCAGGTTTATAGCCAAGTTCATTAACTAGTTTTGCTAAAATATAAGCTCTGACAATTTCTTCATCCCCTCTGAATTTATCAATTTTCCAACCTTTTATTTTCTCGGAATATTTTACTTTTTTATTTTCAAAATCAAAAACTTCAACAATTTTTGTTTTTTGATTAGTTAAATATTTTTCAATGATTTTTGTGTTCATAAAATATTTTATGTTAGCTTTTGCTTTTAGTGATATTATAACACTACCACAAAGATTGCAATGCCCTGCCCTGTGGATAACTCTATTTCCTTATTCCTCTCTTTAATAGCGGGTTTCCAATCGTTTTATTACATACTGAATTACGTAATTCGGCAGTTTTTAACTTAATCTGCCTCTATTTTACCGCCGATAAGCGCAAAAGTAAAGGCGACCGCTAGAAAATTTTCGGCCGCCTATTACCCCGGGAAAGGCTATTTTCAGTCCTTTAACTGCCAAACAAAATCTCTTTCCGCTACATCTCCGACGCCTTTTATTTTCAGTGTAATTGAATCGGGTTTGGGACTTATGGAATTGAAAATCAGAATGCCGGTACGATGATGCCCGCTCGGTGGATCTCCTTCCCACGCGGTTGGCTTATATTCATTGCCATTCTCATCTACCAACGCAGATATTTGAGTTAAATCATAGTTTAGCTCTACCGAATGAGTATTGAGCAACACCTCAAATTTCCATAGTTTATCTTTTTCTTCCGGAAAATCTTCCGGTGTGACAGCGATAGTTACCGGGCCTTCGCCATTTTCCTGGGTTTTTAGTATTCCTTCTTTTTTTATATCGCTTTTCTGATTTTCCAATTTTTCAACAGACAGATTTTTGTTTTTATTATTTGATTTATTCAGAAAAATATAATAACCAACAAAGATAACCATTATGACAACTACGGCTGTTAAAACTATATCAATTTTTTTCATATTTTTTAAATTTAATGATTTTTCCGGCAATAAATAAAATTCCGGCTAAATTAGAAACTATTCCCACCCAAAAAAATTCAATTTGGTATTGGCCTACAAAAGAAATTGCACCAGTTGTGGCTAAAACAGGGAAAACATCCGCCAAATGATGTAGGCAGCACGATACCATCGCTACTCCGGAAACTGCTCCAGTGGCCGCCATAGATTTTATTGAAGCCTCTTGAACAAGTTGACGAAGATAGACATAAAGCCCGACTTGTATTCCAAACCCGAAAGAGAGAGCTAAAATATACCACCGAAAATCAGCAAACTGGATTTGAGCAAATTTCCATCCAGAAAAAATTCCGACTACTCCAAAATAAAACCCTAGCATTAAAAATACTGCCAAAAATCCATAAAATAATGACTTTGCCATCATTATTTTTTTATTTAAGCTTGTTTATCTCAACATAAACCTGCCCGTTATTTATCGCCATCCTCGGATCATCCAGAACATACCTCACTATGCCGTCTTTATCCAGCACGACATAAGTGTGTCCGGGAAACGCTCCGGCATGCATTGATGACGGGACACTAAGCATTCCAAAAGCGCGCGATACCTTTGAACCTTCATCCAGTGCGGCTTTTACCATTCCCATTTCCGGCATTTTTTCAATCGCTTTCTGCCAAGAATCCTTGGAATCAACCACCACCGAAAGCACTACTATGTCGTCGGCTTTGAACCGTTCGTCTTTAGGAAATTCCAGCATCTGATCCCAGCAAGCAGGGTAACACATCAGCCCTTCATTGAAAAAGAGTACCACCCTCTTTCCTTTCAGATTTTCATTGGTATATGTATTGCCTTCGCGGTCAGTTAATGAAAATTCGGGGGCGGGCTTGCCTACTAATTTATGCGTTGGATCGGAAGACTCACTGCTTTGAGTTTGAGATGACTTTGGCGTTCTTATTTTTTCATAAACGAAACCAATGACAACAATGATGAGAATTATAATGACTATTTTGAGAAGCACATTAGAATCTTTTTCATAATTTTTTTTACTCATTTTTTTTATTTTTTATATAATTAATTATCCTTAAACCAATTTTTATGGCAATTATTCCAAGCGCGACAAATATTGCCACCCAGATATAAAAAGCCATAGGCTCCAGAACGCTGGTTATCGCTTTTAGGAGTTTGGCGAAAAATATATTAATGCTCACCTGAAAATCCGAATGCATGGCAAGTTTCCCCGCAAAAGCGTAGTAAACGGTGAAAATTCCCATGGCCAAAAAAATTAACCCGGAAATCAGTTCCGAAATTGTCAGGATTATGATTTTTCCAGCCAAATTATATGACATCGTTTTCCTCATGACCCTGAATTTTTGAGTCAGATTGGTTTTATCCATAAACAACGCAATGAGAAAAAGCGGCGCCACCATTCCCAGAACATACATCAAGGTATAAACTCCTCCCCAAAATAGCGAACCGGGAAGAACTGAAAGCGCCATTGCTCCTGCCAGAACCGGCGCGCAGCAAGTGGTCGCCACTCCGGAAAAAATTCCCAGCATATAAACTGAACCGGCGTTAACATTTTTGAGCACCGGATTGACATGAATGGGTAGAGAAAAGGTTTTTTTAGTGAGCAACATTATTCCCAAGACCGTTAGAAAAACTCCGCCCACCAGAAAAATTTTATTGTGGTATTCTCTAAAAAATTGCGATAATCCGGAAAAGCCCAGTCCAATCGGCAAAAAAACCGTAAGCACTCCCAGAAAAAATACAAAAGTCATCAGAAGTATTTTGTATTTTTCTCGAAAAATCGATCCTAGATATGATGGCAAAAGCACTGAAATACAACAAGGGGCGAAAAGGGCTGCCATACCAGCCACAAAAGCGGTGAGCAGAGATGCAAGAATAAATATATCCATATTTTTTAAATTTATTATTTTTTTACACTCCGCAACTTCCGCCTGATTGTTTTTGGATTGGCTCCACTTCTTGAAGTATTTTTTGATAACCAGCAGAACTAGAATAATCAAACCCCAGAACTTCTTTAGCGTCTACTTTGTTCCAATCAATATTTTTCTTAACAAAATATTTTGCTAAAGTCATATAAGTATCTGGAAACCAATAAGCGTTAATCGCTAAGGCTGACTGATACATATCTTTTTCCGATACTCCTTGGCTGGCCATAATTTCCAATAGTCCCAACATAGCCATTCCGTGATTACAATCAGGAAAATAAGTGGAGTTACCACAACAAGGACGATATATTCCCTGGCTCACGCTACTGACTATTTCTTGTTGTTCTGGAGTAAGCGTCACAAATTTATATTTACTGTAGTGATCCATGGCTTTTCCTTTCGATGCTGACCAGCCACCAGTAGAAGCAAAACCTCCTGCTCCGCCATATTTTTTGTCCACCATAGGACCCTTCTCCAGAATCTCATTTTTGTTTCCGAGTCCAAAAGCCCAAAGAAGATTAAGAATAACCCCTGAATTTTCTGCCGTTATTTTCAATTTCCCGTTATTTTCTCCATCCAAAAGTCGCTTTCCTTCTTCCGAAAGTCCGCCCCGTTTCTCATAAATTGCTTCAAACTTATCCCTGTCTATCACTCCTTTTTCTACCATTTGTTTTCCAAAATCCCCCCAAACTACCGGAATTTCCACGCCGTCCGCAGGTATAACTTTAGATTCAAGCAAGGCTAGATCTTTATCTTCAGTTTGAGATACTTCGCTAGTCTTTTCTTTTTGTGTACTGGGATTTTTTTCTTTCCAATTTTCCCAATTATTAAGAGCCAGCAAGGCTATGGCAATCAAGGCAATACCCTGCCAAATATGATTGTTAATATTGCTCCCATCTTTTTTTTCTGGCTTCTTTTCTTCTAGATTTATTTTTTCTTGTTCCATAATTTTTTAGTATTAGTTTTAATCACGAATATAATACTCACCTGAAAACCAAGCAAGCAAAAAAGCGCCTAAAGAATTATTCGCGAAAAAATATCGGCGAATAACTCAGGACGCTTTGAGAGGGTTTATTATTCTTTTTTGATTACGGTTTGAAGCGCCTCTCCTGACGGAGAATTATTTGAAGATAAAGTAATTTGCGAACTTCGAGAATTATTCGATAAGCTATTTTCTTCAGTAATACTTTGACCAATAGCTAATTTAGAAATTTTTACATTACTATCAGAAATAATGGAAACATTTTGATTATTATTATTTTCCTGACAACACAATAGATTTGTATGCCTAGCGCTATAATCAACAGTAATTGATGAGATTTTCTTAGTATGATAAGTTCCCATATCCATGGTCATCTCCATAGCTGAAGCCGGATTTAAATTTAAAAAACAAAAAGAACCAGCTACGCCAATTATGGTTATAACAAGAGTGAGAGTGGTTATTTTATCTTTAAATTTTTTTAGCATATTTATTATAGATATATTCTACCATAGTTTTTCTTTTAATCCAACTACTCTTTTACGTGCTACCTTAAAAGTATATTTTAAAGATTACTCTTTTATTGCCTCAAAATAACGAAAAACGTCTTTTAGTTTTATCTTTTCTTCTTTGATTATTTTCAATCCGCTTTGACTGATTATTTCTCCGGTATGGCGCTGAAGATTACAGCCAACAACCGCTTTTTGCAACGGATTTAGAATTTTCAGAATTGCGTTTAAAAATTTATGTTGGCTGGCAACATGTTCAATAAAAATCGCTTTGCCACCAGATTTCAGCACGCGTTTAATTTCACTAATTGATTTTTTCGGATCATCGACTGAGCAAAAGACTAAGGTGGAAACCATAATATTGAAACAATTATCCGGATAATTTATTTCTTCTGCTCTCCCCTGTTCTAATTTTATATTTTGCTTGCTGGTTTTTTTCAATCGCTTTTGAGCACGCTTTATCATTTTCAAACTAGGTTCAAGTGCTATTACCATAGCTTTATCCGAATAATACGGAAAATTAGCGCCAGTACCTGCTCCAATTTCCAAAATTTTTCCTTCCAACGGAGCGATATATTTTTTTCTGATATCGCCAAAACCGGAAAGATTTCCGGCCCATTGTTCCAGTGGATCGAATAAAAACGCTACTCTTTCATATTTTTGCCAGTTCATAAATTATTTTTGAAGCAATTTATTGTAAATTTGCCCTAAAATATAGGCGAACACAAAACTGATAACAGCCGCCTCAATTATACCCGCAATAATTCCTCCGATGCTTAGCGAGAAAAACATATGCCACTGCTCCATCATTTTGACCGCTCCAGTATAAATTCCAAGATTACCAGAAATACCGAGAAAAAGCATAGCTAATGCTGAGGTGATAGCCACTGCGTATCCTAATGCCACAGAGTTTAAATTTTTTTCCATATTTTTTCACCTCCTTTCTTGGATTAATCTATTTAATTCGCTTTCTTATTATAATTTCTTATTTCTTAAAAGCATGGCGTTTGCCGCTACAATAACGGTACTCAATGACATAAATAAAGCCGCTAGCGCCGGTTGAAGAAGAATGCCTTTAAACGCCAACACTCCTGCTGCAAGCGGAATGGCAATAATATTATATCCTGTGGCCCAAAATAGATTCTGAATCATTTTATTATATGTAAGTTGCGAAAGTCGAATAATTTTTGCAATATCACGCGGATCGTTACGCACTAAAATAATTCCCGCGGATTCAATAGCCACATTGGTTCCAGCACCTATGGCAATGCCCAGATCCGCTTGCGTGAGCACCGGAGCGTCATTCACGCCGTCTCCAACCATCGCCACTTTTTGATTTTTTGCTTGAAGAAGTTTAACCTTTTCTGATTTTTGTTCCGGCAATACTTTGGAAAAATATTCATCAATACCAAGCTCTCCGGCCACCCATTTTGCCACATCTTCCGCGTCTCCTGTAATCATAGCTGTTTTAACGCCCATCTCATGTAGAGTTTTGATTGCTTCACGCGATTCTTCTCGGATAACATCGGCTAGAGCTATCACACCAATTACTTTCCCGTTTCTGATAACCACATTGACGGTTTTTCCTTGTTGAGCAAGAATGTTGGCTTCAGCTTTTAAATTACCGGTGAGGGCTAGACCTTTATCTTCCGCTAACGAGACACTACCGACAATCACTTCTCCGTTGTCGATATCAGCTCGCACGCCTTTTCCAGGAATTCTTTGAAAGTTCTTCGCTTCCAAAAATTTAATTTCTTTTATTTTCGCCTCTCTCACCATCGCCTTCGCCAGCGGATGTTCGGAGTAACTGTTTACGGAAACAGCATATTGCAAAACTTCCTCTTCTTTTCCTGAAGTTTCAGAAATAATTCGATCAATTCCAAATTCTCCACGCGTTAAGGTTCCCGTTTTATCAAAAAGGACAACATTAATATTGCGCGCCGCTTCAAGCGCCAAACGTTGTTTTACGAGAAAACCATTCCGAGCGGCTTTTGTCGTTGAAATAGAAGCCACTAAAGGAATAGCTAACCCCAAAGCATGTGGACATGCGATCACCAAAACTGCCACCATTCTATTCAGCGCAAACGCCGGATCAGCCAGCGCTAGCCAAGTGGCCAGCGTGATTCCCCCAGTCACTACTGCAATAATGGTTAAATAATAAGCGGCTCGGTCGGAAAGCATTTGCAACCGTGATTTTGAACTTTGCGCTTCAGCCACCAGTCGCATAACTCCAGCTAGAAAAGTTTCCTCCCCAATTTTAGCTACTGTTATTTTTAAAGATCCGTCCCCATTTGTCGTGCCGGCAATAACTGCGTCACCTTCTTTTTTGGACACGGGTTTGGATTCTCCAGTAGCAATTGATTCATCAACTTCCGTTACTCCTTCGCTTATAATTCCATCAGCAGGAACTCTTCCTCCCGGTTTCACGAGTACTATATCCTCTTTTTTTAATTCTGACAGTGGGATGATTTCAACTTTTCCGCTTCTAATCACCTCAGCTTGATCCGGCAATAATTTTGAAAGTTCTTTGAGCGCACTTTGAGTGCCAGAGACAGCTCTCATTTCCAGCCAGTGGCCAAAAAGCATGATAGTGATTAAGGTCGCCAGTTCCCAAAAAAGCGTCTCTCCTCCTCCCAAAAAAACTACCGCCACACTATAAAAATAAGACACTGATATTGCCAGCGATATTAAAGTCATCATACCGGGTAGTTTCGCTTTAAGTTCCCGATAGGCGGACGCTAAAAATACCCAGCCACCATAAAAGAAAATTATAGAGGCCAAGAAAAATGGCAGATATTTAGAACCAGAAAATATTGGTGCTTGATAATCAAGCAATTTTTGCACAATGTCAGAATAGGCCACTATGGGAATAGATAATATCAAGCTGACCCAAAATTTCACTTTGAAAATATTGGTTGAATGTCCCTCATGCTTGTCACGTTCACTATGTTCGTTATGCTTTTTATGAGTATTACTAACGTCGGTCGGCACCAAATTCATACCACATTCCGGACACATTCCCGACTTATCTTTAATAACCTCTGGGTGCATAGGACAACTATAAGCAACTTTGTTAGATTCGTGATTCATATATTTTTTATTTTACTTTTCTCCAAGTAATATGTTCATAGACGCTTGACCAAATAAAACCAAAGCTCAATGCGAACAGAAGCTCTTCCAAGGGAATTCCCATAATTAAAATTCCGGAAATAGTCTGAAAGTTCCAAACTTTTTCCACATAACCAGGATACATATTAATAAGAGTAATAAAATAGGCAAAATATAATCCTAAAAATATCGCGGCACTAGAAAACATTTTTTTCTTTAAATCTGGACGGCAATACCAAGTGGCTAAACCGCCACCAAGCATTGCAATAATAGCTGAATAAATAGGATTAATATCAATAAAAAAAAGAAAAAACACAAATATAACGGGCGCGGATAATAAAGTGGCTATATGATATCGATGACGAGCTAGATGTTTTTCATGAAAACTTATTTTTTTGTGTTTAGTATGAAAAATCCATTCATAAAATATGACCGCGATACCACCAATGCCAAAAGAAAAAATGAGACTTTCGATATCAAACCCAGTACGCTCTGCCAGATTGAAAAGAGACGGTGGATTCCAATATTTCGGAACAAACAGTGGCTCCGTAAAACCAAGAAGAGAGGTCACCAAACTGACAATCAACATTTCGCGTTTCTTGTCTTTAGTGTCAAGGAAGAAATAAATTATTCCCCAAACTCCTATTAATATTAAGCTCCAAATGAGCCAAGCGTATTGCATAATTTAAGTTAAGATTTAAAAAAATTATTTATTATAAAAAATTAAAATGCGAATGAATGGGAGGGGTAAGAATTTTTTCTTACCCCATCCCTTAGCTTAGTGCGTATGACTTGCTTGATTTTCCTGAGGAACTGGTTTTGAAGTGTTATTATTCTGCGGAGATAAATACTGGTACTTTTGTGACGGGTACTTTTGATATTGCATATTTTGATTATGGTTCATATCGCTATTGCCATAATGCATATCATTCATATTTCCCATCGAAGCTGTCGTATTCATACCACCACATCCGTAGACATCATAACCTGACATCAACACTAAAACTGAAACTACCAATACCAATAGAAATAGGCGTTTCTTAAGCATTTTTCTTCACCCCCTTTACTGAAAATTTAATGACACTGACTCAAATGCATATTATTACTCTGCACGTAATTCATATTTTTATCACTACATCTGAAAGCACTACAGGATGTTGATACTATTAAAAAAACAACCAATACTATCCCTGATAATAATGATTTTGACACTTTCTCTCACCTCCCTCCCTTTAAAAGAACTACTTTTTTTTAACTTCTATTTGATAGATCATAGATATCCAATAACTCTTTAATTGCTTTCTGTTGCGTCTTTTTTTGTTTCATTTGACTCTTAACGTGAGTTTTCAGATGATTTTCTAAAATTAAGACTTCCAGACTTTTCAATGATTTTTGAATACACAAAGATCGAGTGATCAAATCAACGCAATATTTTTCTTTGTTGATGCCCTCAATTAGTCCCTTGATTTGACCTTGAATAATTTTCGCTCGATGCAGAGCACGTTTTTTAATATTCTGTTCCATTTTTTTGAAATTTTTATGCCTTAACGATATTTCCTAACTTTTTACTTTAAACTCTTGAGTACCCCCTCCTCCTATTACAGATTACCATAAAAGAAAACCTTGTCAATCCAGCGGCAATTTAATTTTACTATTGGAAAAAAGGATCTCGCAGTTCTAATAGAATTACACCCATAAGGACGACCGTCCTTATGATAGCAATTGGTTTTTGCGCAATTATTTTAAATTAATGAAAAGATTCATGAAATGAAATAAAATAAAATAAGCAATGCTTTTCTCATTTTTTTGATATAATTTTATTTTTGGAATTTTTTCGGTAGAAAATTATAGTATAGATAATTCCCAAAATAATTAAATTAGGAACAAAAATTATCGGGTTGCCCCACCCAATGCCTTCAAAATGAAAATTGGAAAGCGGCCAGAGAAACGGCGTCGGGAAAAAAGCCGAAGAATGAGAAGGAATATCTATTAGAATATGAATACCCCAAGGAATCAAGAGCCAAAGAGGTTTTTTACGAATCGCCAAAATAATTAGAAAAACTACCAAAAAAATTACTAAACTATGGGTGAAATTATAGAGCATGCCGACATATTCTGGGATAGATGACATCGCAGGCGGACCTGCTTGCCAGTTTGGACGCGGATGAAAGCCCAAAAAAGTATCTAACCAAAAAATTCCAAAAGATAAAAAGTCCGGTAGCATACCAATAAAAAATGCCAGCCAAAAAATCTTTTTTCCTTTCTTGTAAAAACCTGCTCCCCCATAAAGTCCGTGGGAGATAATATCCATACAAAAATTTACTTTATTAAATTACTGGTCTTAAATAAAATTATAAATTTTTTAATACTAAAAAAAGCTAACAATGTAGACCCTACCCCTATTAGCAATCCTCCTACTTTTTTTTGATCTTTACTATTTGGTCTTGATTGAGACACTGAATCTGTCTCACCGTTTAAACTTTTCCTTAAACTATCCACTTTTTCTTCAATATCTTTATTCTCAACGGCCTCATTAATTATATTGGCAGCAGGAGAAATTAAAGATGTAGTAGAAAAATTAGGTGTGTCCTCTTGAGTGGTCGTGGTTGTTCTCCCAAAATTTTTTTTACTTTTAGAACTAGAGGATTTATATTTTATTGTATCTGAAACAATTTCTGATTCATCTCCTGCTGCATTTTTAAATTTTACATAAATTGTTTTGGTTCCATTTCCAGAAGTAAATTTCCAAGAGATAGAAGTAGCATAATCCTGCCAAACTGCTCCAGAGAAATCAGCAGAGTTAGAAAGCATCATTTGAGTTGCATTAGTTGCTCCTAATGTTAAAGAATTTCTTCTATCATCAGTGGTGTTATCTCCATTTTTAATAGAAATAGAAAGATCAGTTGGAACAAGATCGGTGAATGAAATTGTAGGCTTTGTTGTTAGCGTCACTCCATTAGCCACAGCAGTTATAGTCGCCGAAGTGCTACTATAAACATTAGGTGCTGTATATGTAGCAGTATAACTATTACCGCCATCAACAACCGCAGAAATACTACCTATATCTGTATTCAAAGAAACAGTTTGCCCTGTTCCAAAATTATTTTCATAAGCATCCTTTGGTGTCACTGTAATTGTGGTTGTTTCAGTGTTTCTCGCTAAAAGAGATGCATCAGCCACACTTACAGTGCTCAAGCTAGCACTCGCAGTTGAAACACCAACGGTGGTCACTTGATTGTCAGTTAGTGTCCCATCCACTGAATCAGTGGTTGTTACAGTTTGAGAACCTTTCGTAATTAAAGTTATTGCATTAGAAAAATTGTGAACTCCACTAGTATCACCTAAAACAAAAGCATAGTTGGCTGGCAAAATAACTGAAGCATTAGAATCTGATGAAGTAATGGCCACTGTCCCTCGATAACCATAATAAACAGTATCATCTTGATCAGTATTAGAAACCGTTACAGTGGCACTAGTGGCTGAACCAGCTGTCACACTTGAAGCTAAGCCAGACATAGCAAAAGAAGTAGTTTTTTGTTGCCAATGTCCTATATCCGGAGCTGCTCCATAATAAGTTAAACTCACATCACTACCTCCATTAATAGCGGCCGAAGTTGAAAGAGGATGAAAATCATTATTCCCAGCATCTAAAAATTGAGGATCGGAGATGAGAGTGTTGGTATCTCCCGAAGAAACTGTTTGCCAACCGGCTAAGGTATTGTAATCAACGCTATGCCACTTGCCTAAAACCGCATTATTATAGTAAAGATTATAATCCAAACTAGTTGGATGACCAGTGGAAACAATATCTATACCTGCAATAGTTGATCCTGAAACTATATTATTTTTAACATTACTCCCGCTAGCATTAATCACGCTTCCATTATCACCTAGCGCTATCCCAGTTCCATTATTATATAAAGTGTTATTATAAAAATTATTATTAATAGCTCCCTTATCATTAAAAATTCCCACCAAACTATCATAAACAATATTGTTTCTCACTGTATTATTAGCTGTCACAGGGTCAGAAAGATTAGCGCTATTAATCATCAACCAAACACCTGGCCCGCCACTATTATAAATAATATTATCTCTGATTATATTACCAGTAGATGGATAACTAATATCAAAAAAAGTGTTTAATATTATTCCAGACGCGTTAGAAACATAAGCAGGTGGAGAATCTGTTATATAAATAGTATTATTATAAGCACTAGAATTCTGGACATTATTTAATGTAATTAAATATCCAGCATCATAAACTGTATTATTATACACCTGACAATTATCTACAGTTGAAGCAGCACTCGTATTCTCACATTCTATTCCTGACCCTTTAATATTATAAACGGTATTACCTGAGGCTACGGCATTATTGGATCTTTGCAGATATATTCCATAAGGAGCGACGGAAGCATTATTAATATTATAAACAGTATTATCCTGGGCTATGATATTGTGACTATTAACAGTAGCATAAATTCCCGCCCCTCCTGAATCATGGACTGTATTATTTTTTATAGTTACATTCTGACTACTATAAACAAAAATATTGCCATAGGTGGTTGCATTTTTTACTTCAAATCCATCGATAGTAATATAGTCTGCACTACCACCAGAAAATCCTACATTAAAACCTTGATTTCTAGTATCTTGTGCATCAACAATCGGCGTATCTCCTGGGTTAGCCTGAATAATATTAGGAGCGCCCGATTCTCCAGCATGAACACTGGTTAACGTTACTATTTCATTATAAGTGCCAGCTTTTACTAAAACGGTATTTCCAGTTGAATCTTTAAATCGCGTGTCAGCAATACCCTCAGTAATTGTCCCGTAGGCGGTTGCCCAAGCCAACCCATTTTCTGTTCCGCCCTCATTGTCATCATCTACATAAATAGTATTTCCAGTGGCATGTGCTAAATTCAAAGAAAGCGCAAACAAGCTTAAAATAAAAAATAATAAGCTTATAAAAAAATTAATTTTTTGAGAAAAATGTTTTTTCTTATTTAGCATATGCATCTATTTTACCATTAAATAGGATAAATAAAAGAGTCTCCTTGATTAAATTAAAATAATTAAAAAAGCCCTGCGATAAACAGAGCTTTTATTTAAAAAAGAGACTTTATTTTTCTTCTATACTAATAGAATTAATTATCACATCTTCAGTTGGCACTGATTTTTCACCCATCGAGCTCATTGACACCGGTATTTCAGCAATTTTATCCAGAGTATCTAATCCTTCCACTAATTGCCCAAAAATTACATAACTTTTTGGCAAAGCATAATCAGCGTGCATAATGAAAAATTGACTTCCATTCGTGTCTGGCCCTGAATTGGCCATTGCCAGTGTTCCTCTTTTATAATCCCGCGTGATAGATTCATCATCAAACTGATATCCCGGACCACCTGTGCCATCACCCTTTGGATCGCCAGATTGAATCATAAAGCTTTTAATAATGCGATGAACTTTTACATTGGAATAAAATCCGTCTTTAGCTAGGAATACAAAATTATTCACTGCTATCGGAGTTTCGGAAGCAAAAAGTTCAACTTTCATTGTGCCTTTTGAAGTTTCCATAGTAGCAAAATATTTTTTACTTTTATCGATGGTCATGGCTGGAGGATTGGAATATTGTTTGACATTGCTTGGCATAGTGTTAATTTTATTTTGATTATTATCTAATTTTTCGCTTGATTTAGTTTGAGTTTTAACTATTTCTTTTGTTTTCGAAAAATTTTTATTGTCGGAATATAAAAAAATTATCAATAATATTATAGCTCCTCCTAAAATTGAAAATTTTATTTTTTTATGCATAAATTTATTTTGGTTACGTATATTATAGCAAATTATAAATTTTTTCTAAAATTATTTCCCCAGCTTTAATTCTCCCTGACGTATAATTTCTATATTCTTTCCACTAATTCTCACCAAAGCTGAAGGAAGAGAGCTTAATTTACCGCCATCGGCATAAAAATCCACTTCTTTCTTAAAATATTTTTTGGCTTGCTCAATCGTTTCCGATGGTTTTTTCCCCGAAGGATTAGCGCTGGGTGCTACCAATGGTCCAGTAATTTTTATCATTCTAATTAATTCTTCTCTTCGGGGAAACCGAAAGGCTAACTCCCCAGTTCCACGATGAAGATAAGCAAATTTTTCTTGCGGACAAGAAAGCAAAATACTCACTTTGCCCGGCCACAATTTATTTATCTTTCTCTGTTCTCCAGACCTAAGTTTAATCCCAAAAAGATTAAGATCTTTTTTAGAGCTGATTAAAATAATAAAAGGTTTTTGAGAATCTCTTTTTTTGAGCTGATAAATTTTCTCTACTGCTTTTTTGGAGAAAGCTGAGCCAACAACTCCATAAATTGTATCAGTCGGAATAATACCAACCCCTCCACTTGAAATAATTTCTGCTATTTTTTGCAATTCTTTTTTCATCGTCTTTAATTTATTTAATAAATTCTGAAACTATTTTTTCCGCTGGCATAGAAGTCAGCTTTTGCAAATGGTATTTTTTCACTGCTTTTTTTATGAGATTTATTCCAAAAAAATATTGAGTCATTTCCGGAGAGCCTTTTTCAATAAAGTTCTCTTGATAAAAGCCACCCCAATCACTATTGGCTCGCAAACTTTGTTTAATTTTTTTTTCAATTTTGAGTTGATTTTTTTGACACCAATCATATTGTCGTTTTGAATAATACACATACTGCCAAGGTTTGCGATTAGGAAACATTCTGGAAGAAAAATAGCTGGCCAATCCTTCGTTGACCAAGTGTTCCGCGAAGGTCATTTTTTTTAGATATGCCTTATGACTCAATTTCTTGCTAGCCCCAAAAGATTTTAGGATTTTTTCTTGCGAATCGCGTGTCAAGTGATTCAACTCGTGAGAAATTAAAATATTATAATAATCCTCTTCAGTTTCTGGCAAATCCATGCCAATATAAATAGTATTCTTTCCCTTATTAAACCGCGTATAGCCATCCACAAAAGAAAAGGAAAAAAATAAGACCATTTCGCCAGTTAGTTTTTTTTGATAAAATTTTTCGGCTTTTTTAATTATTTTTTCAGCCTGTTCGGGACAGCCCCGTTCTTTTATTTTTTCAAGTCTCTGTTTGGCTTTTTTTAAATTAAATTCTTTTTCAAAGTCGGAGAAACCTTTTTCAATTTTTTTCACATCACCATAAAATGGCTTCAAAACTTTTTGATTGGGTGAAAAATAATATTTCTTAAAAGCATAATCAAAATCCTCACCTTTTTCTAAGGCTTCTATGAATCTTATAAAGTCCGGAATTAAATTGTGAATTTTTATCATAATCTAAAAATAGCCTTTTTTGGAATAAAATAAAAGCCCTAGCTTTCTCTTCCTCTAAGGCTTTTTATATAAAGTTACTTTTTGTCTCGCTTGATTATCTCGCTGAGAATTGGAGGGGTTAACAATGTAGTAAGAATAACCACAATAACCACAATGGCAAAAACTTGATCATCCACCACTCCGATTTGTTTTCCAACGTTAGCAAAAATCAAACCGACTTCTCCTCGCGGAACCATTCCAAAGCCAATTAATTTTTTGTTCAATTTTCCCCCAATAGAATATCCGCAGAGAACCTTTCCCACAAAAGCTACCGCTGAAATGGCCAACGCAATGCCGACAATTTTCGGATCGGAAAAAACCTGAAGATTAACTTGCATTCCAGTATAGACAAAGAATATCGGAACAAAAAAGGAAGAGATTTGATCAATATAGTTTTCGACATGCCCATGCTCTTCATCGTTAGCCACTGCATGCATTTCTTCCACAATTTTACTGTCGTCATTCATCCCACTTTCTTTTATCCACCTCCTTATCTTGGAAGAAATGTGAGGCATGGCAAAAGGCTTGAAGTGAACCGGATCCAAAATCAGTCCAGCCGCAAAAGCACCAACAATAGGTGCTAACCCAGCGAGGGCTTCCGCTCCATAAGCAAAAGCTCCGCAGAAAAGAAGAGCGATAGCCATTTTCATTCCAAAACCATTATGAACCTTGGAAAATATCTGGCTTAAACGAGGTGCCAACAACTGTCCGATAACAATAGCTCCTGCCAAAAACAGAAAAGCTTTTAACGTGAGCATTCCCACTGTGGCTAAACTAACAGTTCCGCTGGAAACAATTCCAGAAACAATAGCCAAAATCAAAAGCCCCAAAACATCATCAATAACAGCCGCTCCCAAAACTATTTTAGCTTCATCAGTTTTCAGAACACCTAAATCCTTGAAAACTCTAGCTGTAATCCCCACTGAAGTGGCGGTCAAGGTGGCCCCAATGAATAAATAAACATTAAAATCATAGCCTGGTAGCAAAAATTTACTAACAAAATATCCACCAATAAATGGAAGAACCACTCCCACCAAAGCAACCACCAAAGCTCTCGCTCCCACTTTTTTCATTTCTCCGATATTAGATTCCAAGCCAGTTCGGAAAAGAAGTAAAATCACTCCAATTTCAGCAATATCCCGAATAAATTCATTTACTTTGAAATTTTCAATAATACCCAGACCTGGAAATAAAGCCAGAATTCCCAAAACTACTCCGAAAAGCAATTCACCCAACACAGCTGGCTGACCGATTTTTTCCACCATGGCTCCAATCCGAGCAAACAAAAGCATAATGACTAGAAAGAAAAAAACTAACGGAAAAGATAGATGACTTTCTCCTTCCACCAGAGCCGAATTAGCCAACGCCACAAAAGGAAAGAAGGCCAGACTAATTAAAGACAGAACGCGGAGCATTTTTTTCATAGATATTTTCTCTTTTGGAGGTAATTAATGATTAATTATGAAACTAAATAAAAGAACCTGCCAGGAATCCTATGTTGATTTTAAAAAAATCAAGAGGCAGGACTTTGTTTATTAATTTATATTATTTTAGCAAATTAATAAAATAAAGCAACTGCTTTATTTTATTATTTCAAAAATTGCAATTCCAAAGGCAACTGAAACATTCAAAGATTCTTTTTTACCACTCATCGGAATTTCTAGAATCTGATCAGCTAAGTTTAAAAATTTTTCCGACAACCCCTCCGTTTCACTACCTAAAATTAACGCTAAGTTTTTGTTCTGACTTTTGAATTGATTATATCTTATAGACTTATCACTTTTTTCTAAGGCTACAATTTCAAATTTTTGGGATTTTAATTTTTGAATAATTTTAAAAATATCCCCTGCTACTTCCCAGGGAATAAATTTTTCCGCACCCAAAGCTACTTTGTGAATTTCTTTAACTTCTCTTCCAAAACGATCAATGGGCGCTGGCGTAATTCCACCAAGATAAATTTTTTCTACGCCCACCGCGTCCGAAGTTCGAAAAATAGATCCCACATTATGCGCGCTTCGAATGTTGTGCAAAACCACAGCGATATTTTTTTTATTGGAATCTTTTTTCATATCTTGGTGGACCCACGGGGAATCGAACCCCGGCCCGATCCATGCCATGGATCTGTTCTACCACTAGACTATGGGCCCATATTTATTTATTTTTCAAAACCTCTATCCATCATATCAAGAGAGAAAAGTTAGTCAATAAAATATAAAAAAACAGGACTCATTGGATTTTTCCAATGAGTCCTTTAAATTTAGCTACTTCTTTCCAAGTATATAATCGAGCGCCTTTTTGGCTCCATATGTATCACTTGAATTTTTCATCAATTTTATCAGAAAGGAATCGTCGTCACCGCTAGTGACTAGCGGTGGTTCGACATATCCATTGCCTCTTGTTTGTGGTAAACCAATATTGGCCAACAAACAATTGCAGAGGCAAACCTTACCTTTACAGATTTCGAATTTTCCTCCTTTTTTCACATACTCATTTTCCGGTTCTGCCGAACAGCGATAACCTAATGAGCCATCTTTCTTTTTGTAGAGCTCGCTGAGCAAGCGAATGTGACAAAAACGCACTCGCTTTTCATAAACATCCTGTTCTGACAGTGTTCCCGGAATCTGTGCTACCTTAAATGGATATCCGGTTGGAGAAACGAGTGAAGTTAATATCTTTAACTTTTTCTCAAATGCCATTGCTCTGGCCAAAGAACGAAGCCATGATACTAACCCAGACTCATTTGAATATTGAAAAATACTTCCAACCTGAATGCCCACTGCACCCTTGGCAATAGCTTCGCTAGCTTTTTCTGGATGAGCAAACCCTCCAGCTAAAAAGTAAGGAATTCCCAAAAGCCTAATCGCTTCCAAATTAACTTCATCCTTCAAGCCATAAAGTGGCTCCCCTCCGGTCATTAAAGTTACCCTGTCCCTAGGTGGAGCATTATGGCCGCCCGCTATTGGCCGCTCAATAACAAAGGCATCGATTTGCTCAGGAAATTTTTTGGCAAACCATTTGCCTAAAACGGTAGAAGAAATTATGGGCAGGAAATATGGACGCACTAAATCCGGAATGGGAAATTCAGAAAAAGATTCTTCCGGATCAAAACGCATTACAAATTCACCAGACATTGCGCCAGTTACATCAAGTTTGTATTCTACTGGTTTTCTGTTGACTAAGTTTTCTAAAATTAATGGAAACTGAGAAGGAATTCCAGCTCCGACTACAACAAAATCCACGCCTGCCAACATTGCTCCGAAAAGAGAATAGATGTGAGGCATCTGAACTTTTTCCAGATAATTTATTCCCACCAATCCGTTGTGGCCATCCTTCGCCAAAAAAACTTCAGCAAAATTAGCCACCACTACCAGCTCAATTAATTCTCGGCTGGGATTAATAGAAAATTGTTCCGGATCACGAAATCCCAAATAATTCTTTTTCCCTATTGGAACGAAATATTTTTCATATACTCGCTCGGCTACCTCAGAAAAAGGAAAAGCGTCAAAAGCTCTTTTCAAATCTCCATCAGGATCGCCTAATTGTAATTGGCGAGCAATAATAACATGAATAGCTACGCCTGAAATTGTTCCCAGGCCTCCTATTTTTTCCAGAAGACGAGCTATTTTCCAACCAGTGACTCCAAGTCCCATCCCTCCAGGAAGGACAGGAATCAGTATCTTTTTCAATACCTCTCTCAGATCCTCCCTCATAAAGCACCTCCTTGGTTTTTGTATTAGAATTTCTTAAAATTCAGTTATTAAAGTACCAAAAACAAATATAATGAAGTATATCCATTGAATACAACTAAGTCAATGTAAAAAAATTACTTTATAACTGAAAATTCTTCATTAACAATAATTCCATTGTTTTCCAATTCAAGCAGAATTTGATTGCGAATTTTTTCATCAAGCGCTTCAGGAGGCAAAACTCCAAAAGTTTTTATTTTTGGGAGTACCTTTAAAAAAGAATAAGCCGCTAGTCCAATAGGATAGGAAATATAGTTGGCTCCAGGAAGTTTTTTGAAAATAGCTTTCATATCTGGAAAAATAGCGCTATTTTTTATTTTTACATGTTTACCTTTTTCTTTTCCAACGGCCTCTACTACCAGAGAAAAATAAGCATTCTCAATTATTCCGCTTTTTGCCATTTTTATCATTTCTTTAGGAGTTGGGATTTTGGGAGCAATCTTAGAAAAAAATTCCACGGGAGAAATCCAAAGACCGTTCACATTAACAGGCTTTTTTTCAAAAAGTCCCAAGCGGTGGAGAGCTTTTGAGAAATCAATATCAGTTCCAGAAGATTTGAAAGTTATATTTTTAGTCTTAATATAAAAAGGCAAGGTAGAAACTTCATCACCATAAATGCTAAAAACTTTTTTCTTGCCGATTGGATGAGGAAAGTCATACTCCTCTGCCCCACTAAAAGGACGAGTAAGAATAAATTTATTGTTGCGAAAATTTAATGGCTGGGCTGTCAATTCATCCAAAGTTGTTTCGATTGACCAAGTAAAAATAAGTTCACTGGCTTTTTGTTCTTCAACCAGACGAAAATCAATTGTGTCAATTTCATCTAAAACATCATCAGCTTCACGCGCCAAAAGATTAGAAACTCCTGGAGCAATGCCAGAATTAATCAAAGCTACAAGTCCAGCTTTTTTAAATTTTTTATGAAAAGATAATTGCTCAGCAGTTTTCAAATCAGCTAATTCAGATGCGAGATCTTGATAGTTAGCTTTAACTTTCAAGCAAGCCTGCATAACATTTAAATTAAACCTTGGAAGACTCGCATTAATTACTAAATCAAAACCTTTAGTAGCTTTAACTAAGTTTTCAATACTACTAGCATCAACTTTTTTTAGACTTATTTTTTTGAAACGAGTGTTGATAAATTCCTTGGCGCGTTTCAAATCATTTGACCCACAAATAACTTTTGAAATTTCCCCATCTTTAGCTAAAAAATTAGAAATCACAGAGGCAACGGCTCCAGCTCCAACAATAAATACTTTCATTATTTTTTATTAAATTATTATCTAACTTTAGTATATCAAAATGCGAGATAATTAAAAACCCGCTAGTTGCTTTTAACTTTACTAAAAAAACCATATAATTATAGTATGGATATTTTTAAAAAAGCTTGGAATAATTTCAAAGTTCAACCGGATAGCTGGTTTTTCTATGCTTTCATTTTAACCTTCACGCTTTCTATTAGAAAAATTTTAATTTTTTATCCTTTAGCGGGTGACTATAATGAATATGCTAGTATAAGCTTATATTTATCCGATATATTTCTATTTCTGACTTTTCTCTCCTGGATAATCATATTACGCAATAAATATAGTATTTTGTCAATATACAAATCAAAGTTATCCACACTCTTTACACAGGACAACCTGTTGATAACCATACCTGGGCTCTTAATTTTATGGTTTTTAATTTCTATCACCTGGTCTAATAATTGGCAAATTGGATTATTCAGATCAATTAAGCTTTTTGAGTTTTATTTATTATATTTATATTTAGTCTATAAAATTATTTCATCCCAGTCGCTCAGAAATGTTCCATCCCAGTACGACAGAAAATGTTCCATCCCAGTTGCTCGGAAATGTTCCACGTGGAACATTTCAAGAGCAACGGGACAGGCGTGGAACAATTCTGGTGTCCGGGACAGGCGTGGAACATTTCAAGAGCAACGGGACAGGCGTGGAACAATTGTCAGGAGAGCTTCTCAATTAATAATATCTATTGGCCTATTTCAAGCCATTATTGGAATTTGGCAATTTATCATCCAACATTCTATTGGACTATTTTGGCTTAGAGAAAGCCTAATTTCACCAGATATTCTGGGTGTAGCCAAGATTATTCTCAATGGAGAAAAATATATTCGCGCCTATGGACTATTTCCTCATCCTAATGTTTTAGGTGGATTTTTACTTGTTTCTATAATATTAGGTTTATTCT
>PFCG01000032.1:934-1109 GCA_002773095.1 Candidatus Moranbacteria bacterium CG10_big_fil_rev_8_21_14_0_10_35_21 | reverse complement strand
AAATGTTCCACGTGGAACAATTCTGAGCAACTGGGATGGAACATTTTGGTCGTCGGGGTGGAACAATTTGGTCGTCGGGGTGGAACATTTGAATATTTATTACCCATTTTTACACTACTTCAAATAATCGCTTTAATCTTAACTTTCTCAAAATCGGCTATTTTAGGCCTAGTTT
>PFCG01000032.1:0-902 GCA_002773095.1 Candidatus Moranbacteria bacterium CG10_big_fil_rev_8_21_14_0_10_35_21 | reverse complement strand
CACGTGGAACAATTCTGAGCAACTGGGATGGAACATTTTGGTCGTCGGGGTGGAACAATTTGGTCGTCGGGGTGGAACAATTATGACTATATTCATAATAATCATTTTAGTAGGTTTATTAGGAGCCAATCTAAATTTAGACGATTATTTGTTTAAGTCTTTGAATGAAAGAACTATGTATGTAAAGGCTTCACCTCAATACAAAATAATTTGTTCCACCCCAATCATACGAAGATTGTTCCACGTGGAACAATCTTCTACGACGGGGCACGCGTGGAACAATTTGTGCTTAAAGGATAGCCGTAAAACAATGGAGAACACTTGGACAATGCTATCAGGCATCGGATCCGGTCAATTTGTTTTAGAAATGCAAACATATACCCAGAAAACACTAGCCTTTTGGGAATATCAGCCAGTTCATAACGTTTTTCTGCTTATCTGGGCTGAACTTGGAATAATCGGATTATTTGTATTTTTCTGGTTTTTATGGCAAATGTTCCATCCCAGTACGACAGAAAATGTTCCACGTGGAACATTTCAAGAGCAACGGGACAGGCCTGCCCGCATTGCTACGCAAAGCGTTGCAGGCGGGCGTGGAACATTATTAAAACACATGGCAGGTTTACCCGCCGAAGCTTTAGCGAAGGAGGGCGTAGAACAAATAGTAATATTTAGGGGTATATTATTGGGCCTACTATTTATAATGCTTTTTGATCATTATTTATGGGACATTCAACAAGGGCAAATATTGCTCTGGATGATTTTAGGATTCATAGCCGGAAATAGGCTAAACAGTAGGGGATTATCTAGGCCTAGTACGTTTTCTATCCAATAGCTTGGAAACACTTGATTAAAAAATTTGGGGTTTTGAATTGAATACCCATATGTAATCTTTCAGTATT
>PFCG01000009.1 GCA_002773095.1 Candidatus Moranbacteria bacterium CG10_big_fil_rev_8_21_14_0_10_35_21 | reverse complement strand
AATTCCGCCACTCCCGCCACACTCACTCGCGCTTCGCGCGAGCCGAATTTTGGGCTTCATACTGACTGGCTCCGCGGAGAGGACTCGAACCTCTAACCAATTGATTAACAGTCAACTGCTCTACCATTGAGCTACCGCGGATTGTTTAGTTTTTTCCTCCTAAGGCGGATCAGCCTCAGGCTGAAATATTTTCATCTAGCCACTTTCTGCCTTGACCAGACTTCAAAAATTTCTCTCTTCTCATCGCCTCATACTTACTTTCATACTTCTCAGTATGAATTATAGTAAATGGTCCATTTTCACGAGTCCATTTATTACTTCCCGTATTATGATCATGCAATCTATTGAGAGCTTCTTTTGAAGTATAACCAATATATCTTTTAAAGTTTCTAAGACTTCTTAAAATGTATACTGTAAACATTTTTATTTTTATAATTTAGCACAGTCCCAGCCATAGGCTGGTCCGCCACCGGCGGAAACTGCTCTACCCCTCCAAAGGCGGGCAGGCATTGCCACCCTCGCGGGTGGTCAGCCTCTCCACCATAGGCGGACGAGTTTGGCTGAAGCTACCGCGGAATATAATTAGTTTATAGTTTTTTGTTCTTAGTTTTTAGTATATTCTATAAGCTATTTTTTAATGTTCTACTTAGAGCATTCAACATTTTCATAATTTCCTCTAATTTTGACTCTACAGCAGTATAATTCAAATCTTTTGTTTTGTGAAGTCTTTTGCATATTTCTATTTGAGTTTCTAATTCTGTGCCTGATCCGTAACTAATATATAGAAACTGTATAAATTCTTTTTTATGGCCTCCCTTTTGTCCTTCAGTAATGTTGGATGGAATAGCCACTGCAGCTCTTTGCATTTATGAAATCAGTCCGTAAGTTTCTGATTTGAAAAAATTTTCAGTTATTGTATAAATATCCACTACTAGTTCCATTGATTTTTTCCACACTTGTAAATCTTTATAGGAATTTGATTTTTGCATAATAAAAATAAAAAAACGCAATACCCAGAAACTACGAACTAAAAACTACCAACTACAAACTAACCTAATAGTCTTTTAATTTTTTGACAATTCCATGCTCTCTAATTTTTTCCAAGGCTTTGGCCTCAATTTGACGAATACGTTCTCGCGTCACTCCAAATTCCTGCCCAACTTCCTCCAAAGTATGGACTACTCCATCTTCTAAACCAAACCGAATTTTAAGAATTTTTTGTTCTCGAGGCGTAAGTGAATTTAGAACCTCATTAATATGATCTTTCAAGAGTTTTCGAGAAGCTGATTGATTAGGCATAACCGCTTCAGTGTCTTCAATAAAATCACCCAGCACACTATCATCATCCGAATCACCTACTGAAGTTTCCAAAGAAACTGTTTCTTGAGAAATTTTCATAATATGGCGAATCTTATCCACTTCCAGTCCCATTTCCACTGCTACTTCTTCCGGTAGAGGTTCTCTCCCTAAATCTTGCACTAATCCTCTGGTTACTTGAGTATATTTATTGATGGTTTCCACCATATGGACAGGGATACGAATAGTTCTGGATTGATCAGCCAGTGCACGAGTAATCGCTTGGCGAATCCACCAAGTTGCATAAGTGGAAAATTTATACCCCTTGCGATAATCAAATTTTTCTACCGCTCGAAAAAGTCCGATATTACCTTCTTGAATTAAATCCAACAAAGATAGATTATGTGATCGTCCAACATACTTTTTAGCGATACTAACTACCAACCGTAAATTGGCTTCAATTAATTTTTGTTTAGCTATTAAATCTCCTTTTTCCACCCTCTTGGCCAAGGAAACTTCCTCTTCAGATTTTAGAAGATTGACTCGCCCAATTTCTCTCAAATACATTTGAACTAAATCAGAAGAAGAATCCTGCGCAATATTTTCCAATTCCCTTTTCTTGGTTTTGTGCACTCCTTTGGATTTCTCTACATCCATATTCTCCGCGATTTTATCAGTCTCCAATTTTATAAGTTCATCTGAACCCATTACTCGAATACCAGCTTTTTCCAGACGATCATATAATTCTTCTAGGCCTTCAATATTTTGTTCGGCGTTAGGAATAGCGTGTAAAATTTCATCTTCAGTTACAAAACCTCTTTGTTTGGAGCGAAAAACCAAATCATCAATCAAGCCCTTGGCTATAGGAGCGGCTTTTTTGCGAGAGCCTTTCTTCTTTTGGCTCTTTACTTTTTTAGTTTTTTTGATTTTCTTCCGAAAAATTTTTCTACTTTTCTTGATCTTTTTCTTGGCAACCTTCTTTTTCGGAGACTTCTTCTTTGGTTGCACCTTTTTTTTAATTTTTCGAGAAATTTTCTTGGTCTTTTTTTTAGTTTTTTGCATAAATAAAAAAGTTATTTAAAAAAATTTAAAATTAGTTTAAGTTATTTTTCTTTGGCAATTTCATTGAACTGTTCCCTCAAAAAAACAATAGCTTCTTGATCCTGATTCTTTTCCGCCATTTTGAGATCTTGAGAAATTTTTTCCAATTTTTCTTTTTTTTGTTCTTTAATAATTCCCTCCAAACAGAGATCGGCTTCCCCTTGTGGATTTTCCACTTTTATCTCTTCCACTCCATCCGCTCCGGCCTTATAGCGGCTTTCAAAAAATATTCGATTAATTCTGGCTAAATCTTCTTTATTTTCAAAATTTTGTAAAAGTTTTTCTAAAGAAAAATTCAATTCTGGTCCTTTCCTCACTATAATTTCCAGCAGAGAATCCTCTGAAAAGATATTTCTTTTTTCCTCTTGAGAAATTTTCTTCCAAACTTCCGGATAAGAAAACATTAAGCCGGCTAAAGAATTAGCCAGCACTTCTTTTTTGCTCAGAAAATTAGTTTCGAATTTCTTTTCCTCTGAAAATTTTTCCTGAGAGTTCACTTCTGTCCTAAGATTAGCCTTTTTTAGAGCATCCGTCAACGCTGTCTCCTTCACATCCAACTCTTCCGCTAATTTTTTAAGCCAGTGACTTTTTTCAATAGAATTTTCCAAATAAATTATCATTCCTAATAACTCATTCCCAATATTTTTTTTATCTTTTACATTTCTCTTGTCATAGTGAGAAAAAACTTTATCAAAGAAATATTCCATAGCTTCTTTGGAGGTTTCTACTGCCTCTAAGAGTTTCTGAGGATTTTCTTTGACCATATCAGCTGCATCCTTGCCACCAGAAAGTTCCACTACTTGCACATTTATTTCTTTGGCAAAGCATAGCTTAAGGCTTTTTTTAGTAGCTGCCTCACCGGCGGAATCCATATCGAAGAGCATTTTGATGTTATTAGTGTAGCGCTTAATGATTGTCAGTTGATCTGGAGTCAAAGCTGTTCCGGAAACCGCTACCACATTTTCTAGCCCAGCTTGAGAAGCAGAGACAACATCCAAATTACCCTCTACTAAAAGAACGAAGTCTTTCTTTTTTATTTCTCCCTTAGCCTGATCAATTCCATAAAGAATTTTACTTTTATGATAAACATCTGTTTCGGGAGTATTCACATATTTCGCTTGTGATTCATCTTCGCCAGGCGCTACTCGAGCGCTAAAACCAACTACTCTCCCAGAAGTATCTGCTACCGGAAAAATAATTCTATTTCTAAAGCGATCGTAATAATCCGTTTTATTTTCTTTTTTAACAACTAATCCTGTTCTGAAAATTTCTTCCGCTTTATATCCCCTGCCAGTTAAAAAAGTCAGTAAATTTCTCCACCCAGTTGGAGCATAGCCTAATCTAAATTTTTTTATGGAAGTTTCTTTGATTCCGCGGTTCCGCAGATATTCCATAATTTTCAGCTTCCCAGCTCCATCCCATAATTGCTTTTCATAAAATTTAGTAGCTAACTCCAATATTTCCAACGTGCGATCTTTGTATTTTTCTTTTTCCGGATTGAAATTTTTCAGTTTAACTCCCGCTTTATCCCCTAACATCTTTAGGGTTTCTCGAAAATCTAATCCTTCCATCTCCATCACAAATCCAAAAATATCGCCCCCTTTTCCACAACCAAAACAGTGCCAGATCTGCTTTTCGGCACTCACCATAAAGGAAGGGCTTTTTTCATTATGAAAAGGGCAGAGAGCCCTATAATTGGCGCCTGCCTTGTCTAAACGGATATAAGTACCGAGAACATCGGTGATATCCAAGCGAGATTTTATCTCTTCAACGTCAGAATTCATAATATCTATACTATATTATACTACACCGATATAGGCAAAAAATGGCACTTTTTGGGTTATTGACCCTTATTTATAAAAATGCTAATATTATTTATCAATGTAGTTCTTAAAAAATAACTTTTAAAAATACTGGAGATAAAAGTGAATATTAATAAAGAATATTTTAAGGGAGATCATTTTGTTGGAATAGTTATCCTTCGTAATCCGAGCCAAACTAATCTTTTCTGCCGTGTGCATATGTCAAAGTTTGCCTCCAATCTGCACTCGGATATAGCCTGTTTAGCTAAAACAATAGCGGCCTTATTCGGAAAAGAGTATAAAAAGGAAATAACTTTTGAACATATTTACGGAGAGGATGGTGTGAATAATAGAAATCTTGATTTGGGCGAGCCCTTTTCTAGAAGCTACAAAAAATTTACCCAAAATCAACAAATAAGGTTAATTAAAGTAATCGACTCTGTTCTAGAAGATGGATTTATTCCGGAAGATATTTTTGAAAATTTTTGAAACTCAATGAGCTTCAAAAAAGGCGACCTGATATTATTTAGGCGCCTTTTTTAATTTCTTAATACACTACCGGAGTAGGACTTTCTTCCATTTTCAATTTAGCTAATCTTCGGCGATTAATAAAAGTAACTAAAAATCCCGAAAACATCAAAAAGGCACTACTTAGAAACGGAATATTATGATGAGCCTCAAAAGTAGCCCCAGAAATCAACGGTCCAATAGCCATTCCTGCGAAAGACAAAGAGGCTAATATTCCCAAGGCTTCGCCTTTCATAATTGGTTCGCTTTCCCCAACAACCTGACTAGTGGTAATAACTCGAATCAGTGATTGTGCAAAAGCTGAAATTATCATACCAATTAGAAAAATGAAAAATATTCCTGTATCCATCAACAGAAAGCTGATTCCAGCAATAAAAAACATCCAAAATCCCAAGTTATGCTGTTGAAAATATTTCAACCAGAAATGCTTAAGTGCCACCGATTGATTGAAAGCAATGATTACCCCCAACCCCCACGGCTGGGCTGTTCTACAATAAACTCATCATAAACCCAACATTGTTAGCACACTTTTCAATAG
>PFCG01000004.1 GCA_002773095.1 Candidatus Moranbacteria bacterium CG10_big_fil_rev_8_21_14_0_10_35_21 | reverse complement strand
GCAATAATCGGTTCGAACTTGCCATTGCCTTTCTAAAAGACGCCAACCAAGCCGAAAAATACGCTCAACAAGAATCCGCCCAAGGCGGACGGGATTTTCTAAAAAAGATTGGTTCGAACTTCCAAATCGCCGAGCAGACTTTGAATTTTGATTTCAAAAACGCTTGGAAAATATTGGAAAATTTCAACCTTTCGGCGCGAAGCGCCGAAGCCACAATCGCCCCAAATCTTAATTTCGAATTTTTGCGGAGAGTACAGGATTTGAACCTGTGATACCTTGCGGTATACTCGCTTTTCCCGCTTTCTGCGGGACCCCGCCAACGGCGGTGGCCAAGCGTATAATTCCATATTTTGCGGAGAGTACAGGATTTGAACCTGTGATACCTTGCGGTATACTCGCTTTCCAAGCGAGCGCACTAGACCACTATGCGAACTCTCCGCAAAAGATAAAATTAATTTTTAATCAATTTTTTAAATGCCTCTCCTCCATTATATGATTTAATTTGTTTTTCCCGCAACCAAGCAGATTTTTTATCATTAAAATTTTCTTGAAAAACTAACAACCATGGTCCCCTATTTTTTGTTGATTTATTTGCGCCACTATTGTGATGTCGCAATCTTTGTATTAAATTTGATGTCACTCCGATATAATATTTTCCTGATTTCTCACTTTTTATTATATAAACAAAATACATAATCTAAAAAATTAGCTTTTCCCGCTTTCTGCGGGACCCCGCCAACGGCGGTGGCCAAGCGAGCGCACTAGACCAACTATGCGACCCCACCGCCTTGTGCGGGATTTTGACTTGTTGTTAAAGCTGTTTTTTTCTCTCCCTTTCCTCCATTTGTTTTTTGAAGTTTTCAACAGTTAATTTATTGGCCAGATAGGCCGCTAAAGAAGCTCTGGAATCTTTCATAGTTTCTCGATTATTTTTCTCCAAATATTTATTTATCTTTATCCAATGTTCCTCAACATCTTTTTCATTCATTTGCCCATCAAGATATTTTTTATACAACTCAAAGTCTTCTTCTTCTATTCTATCTGGCTCAAAGTTATTAATATCCACTAAATGTTGATCATACGGCTTCCCAGATTCAAATGCTTCAACATTTTGTTGAATTATCTTCTTCAATTCTTCTTCTGCGCTAACTTCTTTTTTTGCTTCAAAATTTTCCATATTTTCTATTCAATTACTTTAATTCCGATTAATTTCATTTTTTCTCCACCTGGAAATCGGCCTAAAATAACTACCGCTTTGTCTCCAGAGGACAGTTTACCTTCTTCTTTAGCTTTTTCTACTAGAAGCTCAAGGAATTTTTCTCGATCATCGGCTTCACTGAAAAGATAAGCCCGTACTCCCCAAATCAATGAAAGCTGATCAAAGGTTTTTTGATTTCCAGTCGCTACTAAAAGCAACTGATCCGGACGATGATGCGAAACCATTTTAGCCGTAAAACCCGACTCACTCACCATTAAAATCGCTTTAGCTCCAGAACTTTTTCCCATCTCATGAGCTCCATCAATCAAGGAAGCATAATCGGAAAATATATTATCGTCAAGATAACTGGGATTAATATCATCAAAAGGAGATTCTTCGGTGTCCTTAATAATTTCTGCCATAGTTTCAATAACTTTCAATGGAAATTTGCCATTAGCAGTTTCGCCCGAGAGCATCACGGCGTCCGTATGATCAATAACTGCGTTGGAAACATCTGACACTTCCGCTCGCGTCGGAAGCGGGTTATTAATCATAGAATCAAGCATCTGAGTAGCCACAATTACCGGTTTAACCATTTCCAAACATTTTCCAATAATTTCTTTTTGATAAATAACTACCTTACTTTCATTTAACTCTATCCCTAAATCTCCTCTGGCTACCATGACTGCATCTGAAGCTTTGATAATTTCATCAATATTTTTTATCGCCTCTTTTCTTTCTATTTTGGAAATAATTTGAGGTAAATTATCCCCGCCTGCAACGCTATATTTACTAGAAGTAGCTACACCCGCCAGCATCGTTGAGCGAAGCTTTTCGGGCTGGTCGTTACGAGCAAGCGTAGCATTGCGGGCAGGTTCTCTTTTTAATATTTTTTTAATTTTTTCTCTTACTTCTTCAATTTCTTTTCCGTTACTGACAAAAGATAAAGCTACAAAATCTGTATCGTGCTCTAAAGCAAAATTCAAATCACGCTCATCTTTTTCTGTGAAAGCTTTGATGTGCAATTGGGAATCAGGTAGATTAACTCCTTTATGATTTTTGATAATTCCTCCGTTAATTACCTCCGCTTCTAAAAAATCTTTTTCTTTTTTTGTGACTTTTAAACGAATCAGTCCATCTTCAATTAAAATCGCTTCGTTAATATTGATGTCCTGAATAATGCCCGGAACATCCAAGCAAATAATTTTATTTTTTGAATTTGGGTTATTTGAATTTATTTGGGATTTAGGATTTAGGATTTGAGATTTGGGATTATCTGATACATCACAAAATTTAATCGTGGCCCCTTCCTTAATTTCAACCTCTTGATCTACTAAAATCCGAATTCTAGGTCCTTGAAGGTCAGCCAAAATTCCTACAGGACAGTGCAGGTCCTTTCCTATTTCTCTAATATTTTTAATCGCTGTTTCGTGAAAAGCATATTCACCGTGAGAAAAATTTAAGCGCGCTACATTCATACCCTTTCTAATCATAGCCTCCAGGATTTTTTTATCCACAGAAGCCGGACCAATAGTGGCTACAATTTTTGTTCGCTTTGCCATTTTTGTCTGCGAGTGAAACGAGAAGCTACAAAAATGAGCATCCCGCACCAATTCGCTATTAAAAATTATTAAATCTTCAAATTAAGCCGCAGGCGTTTTCGCACATCAAATAAAATAATAAAATAAAATTCTATTGGAATTTGTTGCGGGATAGCCCACAATGGTTTTATTATTTATTCCTTTAATAATCATACAATTCCATTAACCTTTAGGCAAGTAAAAACAGTTCCGAGTACTCGGAGCTGTTTCTAAAAAACTAAACTCTTACTTAATAATTTCAAATCCTCCAATAATCGGTAACTTTTTCGTCTCTCCTTTAGAAGCATGAATTAGACCCATTATAGCTAAAACAATGATTGCGATTGTTCCGATTGGCAAAATGAGAAACCATCCAATAATCGGAATTAATATTCCCACTACTTGCACTACAATTACTGCTAAAAAAAGATTAAGTTGCTGTCCAGCGTGAAATTTAGCAAACGGACTATTTTTAGCATCAGTCACCAACGGGATAAAAAACAAAATGGGAATTATATAACCGATAATTGCCATGTTCTTGTTTTTTTCTGCATCACTACCACCGCCTTGAGACTGATTAGCCCCAGGGGTTGGTTGTGGTTGCGTATTTTGTGGTTGATTGTTTTGTGTTTGTTCTTCCATATTACACCTCCTTTTCCAATTTTGTCGAAATCTTGATTTCGCCACAAAATTGAGACCCCTCATCTTTTCTTTCTATAATTATTTGTATTACTAATTTTTAAGGCGTAGCCGATGCCGTGCTTTAAAAAATATGCAATTACAAATTAATTTCGGAAAAGGTGCTGGGGCTAATCAATATTGTTTTTAAAAATTCGACAATTATTTAACAACTTACCTAAATTTATTCTAGCACAATTTTTAAAATTCTAAAAATCGCCATCAGCCGAACTAAGTTCGCTTAATATTTCCTCTGGAATTGGATTATTTTTAGGACTAATCCCAGGATATCTCCACGCGCTGATAATTTTTACCCTGTTAAATTGTGGCATAGTCACACCCTGCGATAGCAGGGATTTAACAGGGTGAATTTTTTTCGGCATTCGCGTCTGATACATTGCCCAAATTTCCTGACTCCACGTTTTTTTTCCATTTTTAACATTAACCGAGGCAGACTGCATCACGGCAATAGTATTTTCGACAATACCCGCCTCCTTTCTTTGCGGGTTTCTAATTACTCGCGTGATTCTTTGCGGACTCAAACCATATTGCTGCAATTTAAAAATTGAATGTTGAGTCCATTGATATTTTTCGTTATTTTTGGGAGATTTAAACAGCATAATTTTATTTCCTTTAAGTCTTTTTCAAAATAGCAAACTATGTTAAACTAAAAATACAAATATATGATACCATCATTATTCAACAATTTGACTGAACAGGATAAGTGCCAAGCCATTGAAAAATTGGTTTCCAGTAGCGCACCTAGGACTGATTTTTTTCTGATGATAATTTTAGCTATTACTATGGCCACCTTTGGATTACTTCTCAATAGCGCAGCCATAATTATCGGCAGTATGTTGATTGCACCAATGCTTTATTCTATCCTTAGCCTTTCTATGGGAATAATTATGTCTGACTTTAATTTAATTTCTCGCTCTTTTTATACTACTTTAAAATCTATTGCTTTCGCTATCGGTGCTTCAATTTTAATAACTATCTTTTTCTCTTCCGGAGATTTTGTTCCTAACGCGGAAATTATGGCTCGCACCCAACCTTCTTTGGCCTATGGAGCCGTAGCCATCATTGCTGGATTAGCCGCTTCCTTTGCTATGGTTAAACCTCATCTTAACGAGACGCTACCTGGTATTGCCGTTTCTGTCGCCCTAGTTCCACCTCTAGCCACCACCGGAATCGGAATCGCTTTGTTGGATTGGAATATTATTAGCAATTCACTAGTTTTATTCTTAATCAATGTGGTCGGCATTATTTTTGCCAGCATGCTGATTTTTTCTTTGATGAATTTTTATGTTAAAAGATCTTTAGCTAATGAAGCTATGCAAAAAGAAGAAATCTTAATTGAACAAGAAAAAGAGCAAGAGCAAGAATAACTATTGTTTACCCTGTTAAATAAGATTTGGTTCGGTTTTTAATAAACATCTTACCCAAATAAGTTTTAAGATACTTTTCACGGTGAGTAGCATCCTGTTGATTTAAACAGGCTTCATAATAAATTAGTTTCAATGGCTTTCTATTTTTTGTAGAGTATACTAGACCTTTTTTATGCTGTTCAAATCTTAATTTTAAATTTTTAGTATATCCTGTATAAAAATTTTTATCTTTTCCTGAATATAATACATAGATATAATAGAACATTACAATAAAAAATTTAAAATTATTTAATAGGGTGAACTTTCTATCCCGCGAAACGCCTTCACCTTTTATTCTATCAGAGGGTGGGCCTGCCCACTCACTAATTTCTTAAATTTCACGTAGAGCCTTCACCCTTTCCTCTATTGGTGGGTGGGTTAAAAAAAAGCGGGATATTTTTTTTCCTTTAAAAGGATTGGCAATGTAGAGATGAGCCGTGGCTCGATTGGCTTTTTTCAATGGTGCTGGATCAGCCGAAATTTTTTCCAACGCTCGGGCTAATCCTTCTGGATAACGAGTAAGCAGTGCGCCATCAGCATCAGCCAAAAATTCACGCTTTCTTGAAATAGCTAGTTGCATTACTACCGCGGCAATAGGAGCTAAAATTGACAAAATTACGGCTAATACCATCAGAACTACCTGAAGTTGTCCTCCGCCACGATCATTGCTCCTCCCTCTCCCTCCCCAGAAGGCCCAGTGTCGAAACCAATCTGCCAAAAGCGCAATAAAACCCACTAGCACCACTACCACAGTGGAAATTAAAATATCCCTATTGCCAATATGGGAAAGCTCGTGAGCAATGACTCCTTCCAATTCACTTTTTTCTAATTTTTGAATAATACCAGTGGTGAGACAAATAACTCCATGCTCAGGATCTCGCCCAGTAGCAAAAGCATTAGGAGCCATATCATTAATAATATATATTTTCGGTTCTGGTAATCCGGCTGTGATGCAAAGATTTTCTACCAAATGATATATTTCTCTTCCGTCTTCGTGAGTAATTAATTTAGCTCCGCTCATCGCCAAAACTATTTTATCACTCCACCAATATGATCCGAAACTCATTACTAGAGAAAAAATTACTGCTCCGTATAATATAAAACTATTATTCATCGCTCCCGCAAAAACATAGCCCACCCCAATCACAAAAACCAAAAACCCGGTTATATACAACCAGGTTAGGCGAGTATTTTTATCAACTTGCGTATAAATAGTTGCCATAACTTAGAACGCTACTTTCACCGGTTCTTTTTCTTCTTCCTCTGCTCCAAAAAATTCTCTTTTGGTAAAATTCATCATTCCAGCAAAAACATTGGTTGGAAAAACTTCAATTTTAGTATTGAAATCACGCACATTGCCATTATAGAATCTTCGAGAGGCTTGAATTTTATTTTCCGTGTCCGCTAGTTCTTTTTGGAGTTCCAAGAAATTTTGGTTAGCTTTTAAATCTGGATAATTTTCCGTTACCGCAAACAAGCTTTTGAGAGCGCCCGTTAACATGTTTTCTGCTTGAGCCTTGCTTTCTCCCGCTCCAGCATTCATAGCACTGGTCCTGGCCTTAGTTACATTTTCAAAAAGTTGTTTTTCGTGAATAGCGTAGCCTTTCACAGTGTTCACTAAATTCGGAATCAAATCATAACGTCGTTTTAATTGAACATCAATATCGCTCCAAGCTTCATTCACTCTATTTTTTAAACGAATAAGTCCGTTATACATGGCCACAGCCCAAAGAACCACCGCCACCGCAACTACTACTAAAATTAATCCTATTCCCATATTTTTTTATTAATTTATTACATCTTTAATTATAACCTATTAATTCAATTTTTTGAAATACATATTCACATCACTAATCCATTTTTGAACAGCTACCTTACTATCCCAAGAACAATCATAGCCACATTTCCAAACCACCATCTTGGCCGGCGTATTCAATTTTTCATTAGAAACCAAAAATTCCAGCCTTTTAGCCACAGTGTCCACTGCATCTTTCGGACTATCAAAACAAGTGTGACCTCCACTACCCATTTTTTCACGCTGACCACGATAACCCCAATAATTATAGCAATCTTGACCATTGAGCACGGGCACTCGTTTACCCCAGTTGCTTTCTTTTTTGGCTATACCCACTAAAAAGGCAGCCACAATTCTATTTTTAGTAGCAATTTCTCCGGCCATTTTTTCAATCGGAAAACCTTTGACCATTTCACGAATTTCTTTTTCCAAATCAGACTCTTGCTTATTGCTTTGCAAAAGACTAGTTATGGAATTGATGTCTATTTCTGAATTAATTTCTTCTCCTGATTCATTAGCTATAAAAGCCAGTGAATCACCGTCTTCTTCCTGCTGACGTTGAATCACTGATACCTCCTTTGATTCTTGAATTTTCGCCGAAACACTTTGCCCCAAATAACGATAAATCATAGTCATAGAAAACATACCAAAAAGCACTGCTCCGACTATACTTACGTTCCACATTCTTCTCATTGTCAGTCCTTCCGTTGCTCCGCGGATAAAATCCGACAAATACCCCTGCCAATTTTCGTATTTGGCTTGAATTTTCATATAAACAAAATCAGCTTGTCTTTGTTTTAATTTATAAACTTTAAAGTTAGCCTGATTATGATATCTGAGGCTATCTAAACTTTTTGCTTTCGTCTCATAGCTTCTTTTTTTCAGACCAGAAACATGAAAATAAAGTTCCTGATTATTAGTAAAAAAAGATTCCGTCCTCCCCTTTTTTGAGAACAGAATTGAAGATTTTTTATGCTTATTTATATATTGCACCAACGGCAAATCAAAAAAAATTGAACCTTTTTCCTTTTTGCCAAGGCTATCTAAAAAAATGCTTGATTGGTTTTGTTTTTCACTCATTTTCTCCATTATACTCTATTCTTTTTTCATAGGCAACATGCTTTTTTCAGCTACACTTTCAAAATCTTTACCTTCAGCCTTACGCAGTCTCAATTATGAATTCAGCTGAACGAGCGTTAGAAAACTCCTCACTCTCTCTCGCGTTGAGCGAGCTAGGAGTTTTAGTGAGTGAAGCTAGAATTCATCTGAGACGAAGTTGGGCTGAGAGTTCTTTTTGCTTACTTTTTCTTTCGGAAAGAAAAAGTAAGCAGGAAATTTAGAGTTGTTTGAGGGCAGAATTGTCACCCTACGGGTGATCACCCGCGAGGGTGAAACTTTGACGCAAGACCCCAGCACTATGCCGAGCAAGTGCGGGGTAAAATTTTCAGTCTCCTGCACAAATGCCTGAGGGCAGAATTGAACTGCCGACGCAAGGATTTTCAGTCCTTCGCTCTACCACTGAGCTACTCAGGCTCAAACATTTATGCGGGACGATACAACTATTTAAAGTAAGAATTTAACTTGTGGGGACGGAGGGACTTGAACCCTCACGATCTTACGATCCACGCCCCTCAAACGTGTGCGTATACCAATTCCGCCACGTCCCCTTGGCTATTTATTTTTTATCTGCTACAACCTTTTTCGCTGGAGTAGCTTGAACGGTTTTTCCTTCTGTCTTGCTCTTTTCTTCTGGTTGAGAAGCGACATCCTCACTGTCCTTATTTTTCATCCGACTTTCCTTGGCAGTCAATCCACGGAAATAATAAAGCTTTGATTTTCTAACTTTAGCTCTTTTTAAAATTTCAATTTTTTCAACCTTAGGAGAATAGATTGGTAAAATTATTTCTACGCCTACGCCTTCAGAAATTTTTCTCACAGTTACCATAGGGGATGAGCTTTGACCTCCCTTGATTGCAATAACCATTCCCTCAAAAATTTGGACTCTTTCTTTTTCACCTTCCTTAATTTTTCGATAAACCCGAACGAGATCTCCCGCTTTTAACTCAGGAACTTCCTTGGTCTGTTGCTTTTGATTAAACTCAGCGATTATTTTTTGCATATTATTATTATACCCGAAGCTAGCTTAAAATAAAACAACTCGCTAACGGAGTATTTATGGTAAATAATTAAAATTTGACTCTACCAATATTATCTTTTTTACCCCCTTTAGTCAAGAGATTTGATAAATTGGCTAAAATCTTTCGGTCGAGGAGCAAAAAATGAATAGGCCTTTTTGCCTAAACAAAAATCTATTTTTTGAGCATGTAGCATTTGCCTGCTTGGTCTTTTTAACTCATAGAATATTTTCTTTTGATACATTCTATCTCCCGCTACCGGATGACCGATAGAAAACATATGAATTCTCACCTGATGCATCCGCCCAGTTTTGGGACGAGCTAAAACCAAAGAAAAATTATTATATTCTTTTAAAACTTCATATTCAGTAACGGCTTCTCGTATTTTAGTTTTGGTTTTTGAATTAGCCACGATTTGTTTTTTGTAATTTTTGGATCGCGCCACAGATTGATCTATCTTACCTGATTTATGTTCCAGTTTTCCCTGCACTAAAACTAAATACTCCTTGGAAACTTTTCTTTCCTGAAAAAGCTTTTTTAATTCCTCAAAAACCTTTTGACTACGAGCCACAACCATCACTCCTGAAGTATCTTTATCCAGACGATGCACTAGCCCAGGTCGTAATTCAGAATTATTAGAGCCATCTCCAATTTTTTTTATTTCTGGAAAAAAACTAATTAGACCATTGACTAAGGCATTTTCATCGGTAATTCGCACCGGATGAACTGATATTCCGGCTGGCTTATTAACCACAATGATATTTTTGTCTTGATAAATTACTTCTATTTTTATATTTTCATTGGCAACTAACTTATAAATTTTTTTATTTTTGGGAAATAGAATGGTCAATAAATCACTCTCTTTTAAATTATAACTTAGCTTTGGGCTTTGATTATTTAATTTAACCTTGCCATCTTTAATTAGTCGATTAATTTCTCCACGAGTATATGAAAAAAATTCCTTAACTAGGAATTTATCAATTCTTTGGTTAGAATTCTCCGGAGTAATGATTATTTTTTTCATTTTTTTGTGCCGCGGGAGAGGACTTGTCACCCTGCGGGTGATCCGCCTTTGGCGGAAACCTTAAACTTTTTACTGAGAACTAGTTCCTACTTGCCCTGTAGCCAAAGCTTAAAAGCTTTGTGCTTCAGGGAGACTGGCGCGCCCTGCATAGGTGGTGGGCGAAGAGAGACTCGAACTCTCACGGGATAAACCCACTAGTTCCTAAGACTAGCGCGTATACCAATTCCGCCATTCGCCCACCATCTATGCAGGGTAAATATACCAATTCCCCGACGTATCGTCGGGACAATCACTTTACCCAATAATTTTCATTATCCTTCCCACTTCTATTTTCAACGGACCTTCATTCTCATATTCACCATGATGTCTAGTTGAATCTCCATAGGTTTCTTTTTTTTGATCCAGGTGAATATTAATAATTAAATTCACTATTTCTACCATAGCATACATATGAAAACGAGGATATCCAGCTTGTGCTAATGGACGAATAAAACTCATCTCATTACCTTCTTTTCTTTGAAAAGCATAACCCGCCCGCCTTAGGAGGTTAATCGGATTTTCTTTAATTCCTTTGATTTCAATTATCATATATTTGTGGGAATAGAGAAATGCTATAATCAAATGATTTCGTCTTTGACTCGAGAAAGTATCTCAATTACTTTACCATTTTTACCTAATTTGTCCATAGAGCGGACAATATCTCGATTGATTTCAGAAAGAGCTGGCTGTTTAGCTAAAAAAATTCTAACTGATTTCTGATCCGGTTTCTTTTCAAAATATTTAGCTAATATAGCATACCATAAACCAAAAGTTTCACGAGAAACATTAATACTGGTTTCAATAAAAGGAGCATTATTAAGAAAATTAATTAATTTTTCCCAATTATTGTATTCACTATAAATTAGACTTTCTTCTAAACTTTTTGCAGATATTCCCCAAAAATCCTTAGTATTTTTCAATGAATAAAAATTTTTACGATTTAGAATTTCTTCCCTTTTCATATCACAATAAAGATGGAACTTCCATCCAAAATGAAATGAGTCTAATCCATTTGCGTCTAAATTTAGATCGGGAAAAAATAAATGCGTCTCTTTTCTAGAAATCTTTGGGTCAATTCTGCGAATATCAGGAAATAAGCAACCCAAAAAAAACATTTCTTCATCCGCTTTGTTCATCGGATGTTTTTCTAAATATTTTTTGGCGTAAATTATGTGAGAAACTGGCGAAGCCATTTTATTAGTTTTTGGTTTTTAGTTATTGGTTTTTAGCGTCTGAACCTTTGCTACTTTACCCAATATTTACTTTTTATTTTCTTATCCTCTTCTTCCTTTTTTTCTTCAATTTTTACTTTGGCCATTTGGCGTAATTTTTCAAAATTCTCTTTCTCCAAAACCTCAGCTCTCTCCAAAAGAGCTTTTTTATTATTTTTTGAGGCATCTTCAATTACTTCCGCCAAAAGCACATCCAAAATCGCTCCGATTTTTGGTCCGGGCGTGATTTTCAGTTCTTTTATTAAATCATTGCCATTAATTTTAAGCATTTTGACTGACACGGCGTCACGAGAAACTTTTTCAATCACATATTCCAGATGACGCAGTTTATAAGGTTTAGCCTTCAGAACGCCAGAACCCAATCGATCAGAAATACGCAGATCAATTAGATCTTTCATATTTTCCAACCCTACTTTTTGAATCAATCGACGAACCGAACTTTCTCCCACTTCCTCTGGATTGTAGTAAAACATATGCTGATCTACCAAAAGCTTCACTTTTTTGATTATTTCAGAAGAAAATCTCAAACGAGTGAGAATTTTTTCCACAATTCTCGCGCCCATATGATCATGGTTATAGAACGTGGCAAATTCGCCTTCGCCTCTTTTGGTTTGAGGCTTGGCGATGTCGTGCAAAAGCGCCGCTAAACGCACCTCCAATTTTTTGGATGGACAATGTTTCAAAGATAAAACACTATGCTGATAAATAGTATAAATATGATGACGATTTTGTTTCACACCCACGCCTTTTTCTAATTCTGGAAGAATATATTCCAAAAGTCCGGTTTCATGAAACACCTCTATTCCTTCAGAAGGCCCGCCTGCAACGCTATGCTCGCCCGAAGTAGCTACACCCGCCAGCATCGTCGAGTGAAGCTTTCCGGACTGGTCGTTGCGAGCGGGCGTAGCATTGCGGGCAGGATTGTCGGACAAAATTATTCTAGCTAATTCGTCTTTGATTCTTTCCAAAGATACAAACTTCAAATTTTTAGCATTTTTTTTAATGGCTTCTTTAGTTTTTTTCTCAATAACAAAATTTAACTCTGAGAAAAAACGAACAGCTCTCATCATTCTTAGTGCATCTTCATTAAATCTTTCGTCGGCTATTCCTACGGCGCGGATAATTTTATCTTTTAAATCCTTTTGCCCTTCAAAGGGATCAATAATCTCGTAACTCGTATCTTGTAACTCGTAACTTTTCTTAGATTTTGTTTTTTGAGTTTTGAGTTTCAGGTTGTGAGTTGTGAGTTTCAGTGCCATAGCATTGATCGTAAAGTCCCTTCTTTCCAAATCCTCTTCAAGTGTTTTGGCAAATTTTACCTCATCTGGACGACGCCGATCAGAATATTCTGATTCTACCCGAAAAGTGGTGGCCTCAACGACATCATGATCCCGATCAGGGTTGCCATTTTTAATGAATTTTTCAGTTTTAATACCCACCGTTCCAAAATCATTTTCATAGAAACTATCTGGAAAAAACTTTTGAATTTCAACTGGCTTGGCATTAGTGGCTACATCCCAATCTTTTGGTTCTCGATCCATAAATAAATCGCGTACGCATCCGCCCACGATATAAGCCTTAAAACCAGCTTTTTCCAGCTTCTTTAGCACTTCTATAACTTCTTTTGGGATTTTTTTAATCATTTTCTTAAATTGTCTCCCCAGTAGGAATCGAACCTACATCTCATCCTTAGGACGGATTTGCTCTATCCATTGAGCTATGGAGAGATAGACATTGTCAGCCATAGGCTGATCCGCCTTTGGCGGAAGCTATGGAGAGATATCTTTCCCTGCTTTTATACAATAACACCAACCGTCTATTTTTCAAAAAATTTCAACTTATTACAAAAACCGATTGAAAAAACAATCGGCTTTATTTATTTCTCAAACATTTTTTATTCTTTCCTTCTTTTACCCAAAATAACTTCCTTGGTTAAGCGCCAAAGAGCATAAAAGGGTAACCAAATCCAAAGGGTTTTTTCCAACCACTTGGAACCAAACTTATTAAAATTTTTGCTGATCGCCATTAAATCTATCAAGAGATAAATGAAAAATAATCCAATGACTACGAATAATATAAATAGTAGCATAAATTTATTTTAATTAATTTCGTAAATTACGTCTTTTTTTTCTACTACAATCCTCCACTTTTTTTCTTCTGCTATTTTTTTTAAATTAGCGTTAGGATTAAATGCAATAGGATTTTCTACCATTTCCAAAAATTTAATATCTGATTCCGTATCACCTACCCCAAAAGATCCTTCTAAGGTTAAATTATTTTCCGCTAAATATTGTCTCACTACCAACCCTTTATCTTTCGGAGTCTCAAAAATATATTTCCCGGTATAAAAATCATTTTTGTCTGTTTCGTAAATCGTTCCAAAAGCCGCATCAAATTTAAGATATTTATTATATTCTTCCACAATTTCTGAGGGAGAACCAGAGATTGCTATGATATAGTAACCTTCTTCTTTAAATTTCTTAATTAAATTATTAGCAAAAATATAGGTTCGATCTTTATAAAAAGGCACTACTATTTTGCTAGCTTTAATTACATCTTCTCGCTTACAACCTTTAATATTTTCCTCATATAATTTTACCAATGCTTGGCGATAATCATCATACACGCCTTTATGATTAAGCCAATTGGTATAATGATGAACCAATTCTTTCCTTACTGATTTTTGAAAAATTCCCATCCAGGATAATTCATTGATCAATTCAAAAGATAAATTTTTTCGGAAAATTGTTCCATCGATATCAAAAACGGCTATTTTGCTCTTTTTTCCCATAACATAAATAAAGCTTTAAAATCTCAAATATTTTTCCCAATATTCAAACAATCCCTTGGTGGTTAAAAGATCCCGAGCACAATATTTGGCAATCTCAGCGCATTTTCCCTGCTGATACATTTTTCCTACCATAGAACCATCTACTCCATCGTCTTTAGAGCTTTTAACTCCAAATGCTTTGGCATAAAAATCCATATTAAATTTTCGCACTGCTCCATAAAAAGTAAGTTGTTCCAAAAGGTCGCAATGGGTTTTGTAATCATAACGATAGCCCATTAAATTTTTGGAAGGTGTAATTTTATGCATCGCGCTGCGAAGCATTAAAAAAGGCGCGTCAAATCCCCGCCCGTTGAAAGTCACTATTTGATTGTAAGTTTTTAAAATATCCCAAAATTCCTTTAAAATTTCTTTTTCACTTCCTGATTTATAGATTACGCCCCCTTCTTCAAAAGACTCTTGTTTGGAACCTTTATTTTGAAACAACACCATGCCTTTCATAGTTTCTGGATTAAGCATTCCAATAGATACTATTTCCCCCGTAAAAGGATAAAGAGCCAATCTTTTTTTGGCGTCTTCTTGTTCTTCTTCGGTTTCAGAAAACTTCAAAAGATATTTTTGGCTTTTTTCATCAAAAGATTCAAAGTCAAATCCGACTGTTTCAATATCAACAATTATTTTAGACATAGCCATTCAAATAAAGAATTAAGCTGCATTTTTCGCTTTGAAATACAACGCATATATCGCCAGCACGATTCCAACGAGAATCCATTGGGTTCCAGCTAACCACAAATCAATTTGAAAAACAGAAACGATTCCTGCAATAATAATCGACACTACTGAAAGTGTCATTAGAAGATTTTCTTTTTCTTTCATCATTTAAATCACCTCTTTTCTAGACTGCTCCGTATGAAACGGAGTTTTAAATAAAATTATAAACCCCTATTTCTTTTTAATTCTAGCATAAATAAGTCAAATTAGAAATATTTTCCTTTAATATACTACCACTGGTGTACCTATCTCCGCCCAATTATAAACCTTCTCAGCCGATCCCACTCCCAGCCGAACACAACCATGAGAAACCGGTATACCTAAATGATTAGCCCCTTCTTTATATCCTCCTGGCCATTCCGGTAGTTCGTGAATACCAAATTTTCCAGTTGAAGTAATGGCCATCCAATAAGGCATATATAAACCATAGGCTCCAGACCAAGCACGAGGAACCTTATTGTATATTTGATGTTCTCCCTTGGGCGTATCCATTCCTTTTTTTCCAGAAGAAATCAGAAAAGCATCAATAATTTTTCCATTTTCAAAAATACTCATAATTTGAGCGTCCAGATTAATATCGATATATTTGCCTTCAATTTTTTTTGATTGAGTATATTGCTTAGCCTGTCTTAATCGTTCCGCCAAATCCTTTGACCACTCAGATGGAGCTAAATTTAAAGTTTGAAAACTAAAGCGATCTATTTCTTTATAATTAAAACTCTTTTCCCATTTATAACGAGCCCATAAACCAACTGAATATTCTTCCCCGGGTTTGATACCTTCTCTGGGCAAAAATTTAAATTCGGTTTTTTCTGAATTAATTTCCGGGATCATTCTTTGACCAGAATTTATATCCAACCAAATCTCAAAATCTTCTACTGGATTATTAAAAACTACTTTGAGTGGGTCCTCTATATCTAAGACCACATCTTTAGCCTGATCTTGAGGAAATTTGGATTTAATTTCTGGATAACTTAAGATTGAAAAATCTATTTTTTGTTCTTCTACTTTGGTCAACATCACGCTTCTCCCACTGGGTAAATAAAGTGAATAAGTTTGACCGAGTGTCCAAAATTTTTCCGGAGTTAAAATCATCTTTTGACTATTATCTTCCCACCGCAAACGAAAGCTGGTTTTGGGAAAAATTTTAATTTCTTGCATATAGACATCCGTAAAAACCGCATGACTGAATTCAATCTCCACTTCGCTTTCAGGGTGAATATTTTCCGCCTTAACTATTTTAGCTTCAGTTTTAAATTCTTGCGTATAAGAGGAAACACTAAAAAGAGCCGAAAAAATTCCGGTTAGCACAATAGCTGATAATAATAGTTTACTAAAATGTTTGTGTTTCACTTTTTCATTAATTGGCCTAATAAAAAGAAAAAAAGGCGGAGTTCACCCGTCTTTTTTATTCTATATATCATTATAGCACACTTTCAGAAAAATTTCAAGTTATTCCTGAAATATCTCTTTGGCCGTGTCCCAAAGTTCTGGATGACCTTGCGTAGTTTTTAGCCAATACCACCACTCTACTCCCCAAAGATAAATTTCCGGAAAGCCAACTTTTTTGGCATATTCCACATTTTCTTTTAGTTGTTTCAGATTCATTGATTTAAATTGTTCCTCCAGTTGACCATCGGTGGTTGCTCCAGCAATCCAAGGTTCGGCCTGAAGTTCAATGACAATAGCGTTTTCATTTCTGGCAATATATTTATTGAGCAGGTATTTGACTTTAAAAAATCTTGGTCCAACTGGATATTTAAAATAGCCAATTTCTTTTTTCCAAATAGTCCGATACATTGTAGTTCCAAAAATGTCTGCGCGCTTTGCTGCTCGAAACCAAAGACTCAGTTCTCCAGAATCAGTGACAATAATTTTGCGAGATGGATCTTTAGCTCGAACAGTAGCAATTTCTGGATCCAAATTATTGATATCAAAATCAGGGCAATATCCAAACGGCAAAAATGGTTCATTTTCTACCTGCCAATATTTCACAGCTGAATTATTTTTATACCGATCTACTACTACCTCCATAAATTTCAGGATAGCCTCGTTTTTCATTTGATTATTATTTTTCGCCCACTCCGGAGTGAAACATTCTGGCCAACGGGGAACCTTTTGCCCAACTGCCACAATAACTTCTACTTCTCTTTTCCTCGCTTCCTGAAGTTGCCAATCCAAATCAGTAAAATTATAAATACCTTGGCTTGGTTCGACTATATCCCAATAGACTGGGAGACGAATTTTTTTAATCTTCAAGTCATCTAATATAGCTAAATAGGTCTCCTTCCAATCTAAATTTATATCGCTAGCATAACGGCTAGAAAAAGTTACCCCTAGTCCAAATTTTTTATCTGGTGTTTTAATTGGAAAATTAAAATAAATCAATAGTATGACAACCAATAAAACAACCAAAGCAACTGTTTTAAAAATTATTTTCACTACTTTTTTTAGAAGATTCATCTTTGTTTTTTAAATTAATTATGTCCCCAAGTAAAGAGAGAACAATCCTAGACTAATTATAATTATAGCTATTACTTTTTGTATTATAATGGAACTTTTCATTTTCTCGTGAAAAATATTTGGCCACCGCAAGGAAAGGCCAAGCCCTATCATCAAAATAAAAACATATTCTATCGAAACCAAAGCATTAACTGAGGTTACTTCGCCTAAAGAAATTGATTTTTGAAGTAAAATTGAACCAACCCCTCCTAAAATCTTAGTGCCCACAAAAAGAGCACCTGTTTGAGAATTTTTTTTCTTTTCTTTATTAAGCCCAAAAAACGAATTAACAATAATCTTCCGCCATTTAGGAAGAACCAAAATCGCTACCGCTCCTGCAAAAAGTCCGACTCGAGTCCAAAGAAAAACATTTGAAAATGAATCTACGTCATATAATTTTTTGAAAATAGTGGAAGCTAAACCGAAAAGAATTCCAGCGATGATGGAATAAGCAAATCCTGAGAAAAACTTTTTCCCTACTTTATTTAATTTAGCTTCCAGAGAAATTACTAGACCGCCAACTATTAAGGCTATTACTCCGATAATTTGATTGACATTTAGCATTACTCCAAAAAGGATAAAAGAAAGTAAAAAAGTTATTATCGGCACAGTTGCGCCTACTACCGAAACTACCCGACTAGCTTCATTTTTCTGAAAAGCGAAAAATAAATACAAAATACCAAAGGTAAAAACCGCTCCAGAAAAAATAGCCAAGGATATTTCTCCCGCTCCCATGAAATGAAACTTCACCTCTGCCACTCCCGGAAATAGTTTCAATAAAAAATCACTTATTTTTATCAAATAAACAGCTACGGGGAAAATAATTAATGTTGCTAAACTCAACACTCCGGAATAAAAAGCATAAATCGTCGGATGAGAAACTCTATCTGAAGATAGTAGAAACTTATCCAAGATAGTTTGGATAGCAATAACCAAATAAGCAATAACAGCGATGATTACCCAACTCATATTTTTCTTATTTTTTTCTTTATTTTTTTATATTCTGGAATGGTTTTTTCCACTAATTGCCAGAAATTTTTTCCGTGATTCAATTCTTGCAGATGACAGAGTTCATGCACAACCACATAGTCTCTTTCTTCATTAGGCAAACGGGCTACTCGATAATTGAAATTTAAATTCTTGTTTCGACTACAGCTACCCCAACAAGTTCTTTGATTTTTAATCGCCACCCGTTTAAAGGAAAACTTGTAGCTTTGATTGAGACATTCTATCCTTTCTAAAATTATTTTTCTAGCTTCTTCTTTTTTTCCCAGATAATCATTCCTCTTATTTTTGAAAATATTTTCGTTTCCAAAATTTCCTCCCAGTTTTTCTAAAATCAACTGAGCTTTCTCTCGCAAAAAATTTTCAATGGCATAAATAGGATACCATTTCGGAGCCGTTATCGTAAAATAACCGTCAGGATAAATGGCTAGCTTCATCCTCCGCTGACCCTTCCTTTTTTTTAGAGTATAGCTTATTTCTTGCTGACCTAATTTTATTTTTCTTTTAATCAAGGGAATTATTTTCAATTATTTTTTTGTATTCCCAAGCGCTGGGACGAATTTTTCTTTCTAGAGTTTGATAATTTACTTCTACTAGACCGAAACGCGGCCAAAAACCCTTATCCCATTCAAAATTATCCAAAAGCGACCAATAAAAATAACCTCGCACGTCCACTCCTTCTTGAATAGCCCGCTGAACATTAGTTAAATAGCTTTTAATAAATTCTGCTCGATATTTATCTTCTACATCCGCTAATCCGTTTTCGGTAATATAAATTGGTTTTTGATATTTTTTTAAATCCATTAAACAATGATAAATAGCTTCCGGAAAAATTTCCCAGCTTAAGTTAGAAAATTTATTATCTGTCTTTTTAGATTTAAAACCTACTGTTTTTCGATAATAATTATTAAGTCCAATAAAATCTTGCTGCTTTTTTGTGCGATCTAAAAAATATAAACTCCAAACATAGCCAACTACTTTTCCGACTATTTTATTGATTATTTTTCCACCTAGAAACTCAAAAAAATTATAACTTTGAGCAATTCCAACTTGAGCTTGTGGATTTATGTTTTTTATTATGTTAAACGATTGTTTATGTGCCTTGATAAGGTTTTTTATTACCTGATAATAAAAAACGACATTATTTTTCTGCGGTGGCCAACATCCAATCACATAAGATTGGCCGGTATAAATATTTGGCTCATTGAGAGTTATCCAAAATTTCACATCCTGACCAAAAACTTGAGCCATTTTTTCAACGTAGCGGGAAAAATATTTTGGAAATTTTTTGGATTTTACTCCACCCAAATCCCTCATCCAAATCGGCAGTGTCCAATGCCAAAGGGTCACAAACGGTTCAATGTTTCGACTTTTGAGAGACTGAATGACTTGGCGATAATGTTCAATGGCTTCTTCATTAAACTTTCCCTCTTCCGGTTCAATGCGTGACCACTCAATTGAAAATCGATGAGCATTGTGGCCCAAAGATTTAGCTATCTCAAAATCTTTTTCAAACAGGTTATAATGATCGCAAGCTCGTCCGGAAATATAATTTTTTTCCTGAAACATTTCAGGAAATTTTTCTTTCTGCCAATCTGGCCATCTTTTTTTGGCTTCCTCAGACAATCTCTTAGCATTCGTCTTTTCCCATTCTGACCAATCATTAACATTACCACCTTCTACTTGATGCGAAGAGGTAGCTGCTCCCCAATAGAAATTTTCCGGAAATTTTTTTCTCATTTTTGATTTTAATTGCTTTCGGCCGGAACTGTTGATTCTGATGAACTTTCCAATCCTGCTTCTTGAGAAAAGAAACTAACTGTATCTGGTGTCCCGATGAGACATTCTCCTCTAGCATAAAGAAAAGGAACACCTATTTTTTTTGGATCCAAGCCACATCCTTTGGCTTTTTCTAACATTTCAGAATTATTAAAGGTATTGTGCCAGACTTCTTTTTTAGAAAAACTCACCTTTTCCGCAATTTTATTTTCTTCTAGGAATTTAGCTACATCTAAACAATGTGGGCATTCTTTCCCATAAAAATAGATTATTTCTTCGGAAGTGCCGGAATCATCAGCACCTGGAGCATTGACTTCTTTTGGCTGATTAATACCCCAGATAACAAAAATAGCCACTGCCGCCAACACGACACCTAGAATATAGTAGAATTTTTTATTTTCCATATTTTTTTATAACTGATTATGGTTTAATTATACCTTTTTTTACGAAAAATAAAAATTAGGAAAGCGGATAAAATCATCGCTAAAGATAAAATCTGACCCAGGGTTAAGCCTAAAACAAACCCAATTTGAGAATCTGGTTGGCGGAAAAATTCAATAAAAAAACGAAAAATTCCATAACCTAAAATATATATCTCCAAAAAATGCCCACCCAATTCTTTCCTATTTCTTAAAAAAAATAAAAAAACAAACAAAACTATTCCTTCAAAAAAAGCTTCATAAATTTGCGAGGGATGACGTAAAAAATTCCCCCCGGCCGAAAAAAACATTCCCCAATGACTTTCAGTTATCCTGCCAAAAAGTTCTCCGTTCAAAAAATTACCTATACGCCCGAAAAAATATCCGGCCGGAACTGCTGGAATCACAAAATCCGATAATTTCCAAAAATTAATCTTTTTCTGTCGAGAAAAATACCAGCTAGCTAAAATAATGCCTATTAATCCTCCGTGATAACTCATGCCGGATATTCCAGTGAATCTTCCGGACGAAAAATCATAGGGTGAAATAATATTCAACGGATGATGGAGAAAAAAAGTAAAATTATAAAAAAGCACATAACCAAGACGAGCGCCAATAATCATTCCCCAAAACGCATAAAAAAGAAAATCCACTAAATCATCTAAACTTAAATTAGCTTCTTTTTTCTTGATTCGATAACTTAAAATGGCATATACTACCAAAAAAGCTACCAAATACATTAGGGAATACCAACCCACCTTAAATCCTCCCATTTGAAAAACTACTGGGTTGATTTTCTCTGGAAGATGTTGATAGAAATTAAAGAAATTTTCCATAAAATCATTATACTAGTTTATTCATCCTTCCGAAAGACTTAGTCACAAATCCAGCTGAACGAGCGTAAAAAAACACCCTGACATAATATCAAGGTGTTTTTTATTTTATATACCCTTTATTTTACGATAACAATTCCAGAAATATTTCCAAATTTATTTTCTCCAAATTTATTACGAGCATCCAAAGTCAGATATTTGTTCCACGTGGAAACGGATCCAGAAATAGAAGCTCTATCAACTTTAGCTACTCCAAACCGCTTATTGTTAAAAATATCTGTTTTAGCCATATCAATTTTTCCGGCTTTTCCGCTAAAAGAAACTTCTACTCCTTCTCGATTGTTATGTCGAATGGAATTGCTCTTGGTCCAAATATTGGATCCATCAATAGCTAGCTTCATTCCTGATTTTTTATTACTCTTAATTTTGTTTCCAGAAATCCAAGCGCTAGAATTTTTATTTATATCAATGCCATCTCCGTCATTTTCCAATATTTCGTTATCCACAATGGAAAGTTTTCGGCTTTCAGAATAAATGGCAGGGCCTTTGTTATCCTTAATTAAACTATCTGAAATAGAAACTAATTTTTTACTCTTAACCTCTCCTTCTCTAATATAAATTCCATTTTTACGATTGCTTTTTATTTCGCATTTAATAATAGAGGCTCGAGAATTTTTTTTCACTTCAATGCCATATTTTCCCCCTTTTACAGTCACTTTGTTAATGGTAGTATTCTTGCCCATTTTAACTACAGCTTTATCATTGTCTTTGGCTTCAATAATTACGCTATCTTTATTGGCTCCATAAATTTCTACTCCGTCTTTCATATCTACATTCTCTTTATAATGTCCCATAGCGATATGAATTTCGGTTCGTTTATCGGCTCCAGACATAGCTTGAGTGATAGTTTTGTAAGGATGGGTGCTAGATCCAGTTTGAGTTCCGGAAGCACTGGCATTCACATACACTTTCACGTCATTGCCAGAAAAAACCAGCACTGGAGTTAGCGCTGCAACAGCCAATAAAGAGGCAAGGATAGATATTTTCTTCTTAGACATACTAAATTATTTAATCTATTAACAATTTAGTGTAGTCCTAGATAGCTTTTTTGTCAATAAAATATAAAGGTTTTAGGCCTTTAAATATTTCTTTCGTATATTCTCTGGAAACTTTTCAATAGCATAACGCAACATAGTTCTCGGCATTTTTTGAACATAAAGATCCAGAAATTTATTTTCCATCTCAATATCTCTTTTGCCAATTTCTCGCAACATCCAACCAGCCGCTTTATGGATAAGATCGTACTTATCCAATCATACTATAAATAATTTTTCAATTAAAAACAGCAGTTTAGCTGCCGCTGATTCAAAACAAGAAGTTGCCAAAATTTTATCTGGCTATACCTAATTTTCTTTCTATGAAGTTTACCCTTTTTAACAAATCTCCGTATTGTTTGATTTTAATATCCGCCACGTCTTCCTTAATGCTAAACAACCGCCGGTCAATTTGATTAACCTTATTCTGTATATTATTAAGCTGCGTGTCCACTTCTCCAAATCTTTTATCTACCTCTCCAAATCTATCATTAACATCTTCAATTCTCTTATTAACATCTTCGAATCTCTTATCAGCATTTTCGAATCTCTTATTAACCTCTTCTTTTTTAGCCGTTTCTTCAAAACCTCGCTAGACCATACGCGCCAAATCTTCATTTGTTGTTTCTTTTTTTCTTGACATATTGCAATTATATTTTATCTGGATATTTTGTCAAATAGCGTATAAAAACTACTGTTAAATTTATGGTTATTTACAGACAAAAAAACAGGGATCAATCCATCCGGAAAGTTCACTTTGGCTTTGAACATATCCCAAAATACTTGTCCCGAAGTTTCCAAAAGTTGTTGTGCTATTACTAGAATTTGTTGATTTACTTGAAAGTGCGGGATTAATCTCCGCACCTTTATGAAATCCCAGATGCAAATGCTTTCTTTCGCCCGAAGTTTCCGTGGAATATCCCGCGCCCAAAATTCCCAGAGTGTCGCCTGCTTGCAAATCATCACCGATATTTTTGGCAATGCTGGATAATTTCAGATGGCCGTAAACTACCGTTATCGGTTCACCATCCAATTTACAACTTTCCACGATTACTCCGCCATAACCAGTCGCCATTTTTTTCATCGCTAATTTTCCGGAGCAAACCGCATGAACGTAGATATCTACGTTCATTTCTTCCGGAAAAATTTCAAAGTCTGTGCCAGTGTGATATCCAGAAAAATTTTCTGGTTGCACTGGAGAATTTTGCGGAGTAATAAAAACTCCAAAAGGTTTTTTAGTCACTCTTTCGGAAGCTCGGTCCAATGGGGGTTGAAAACTTTTTTCATTCTGAATATTTTCCGGTTTAGAAATCACTTCCTGCTTTTCTGTCGTTGAAACAGGCAAATCTGGCATCGTATTTTTGTTCAGTAACAAGTTACTTAACAAAAAAACCACTCCCACTACGATTATGATTAAAATTATGTATATTTTTTTCATATACCTATTATACATCTTTTTTGTTTTTTTATTCTGAAGAAATTAAAAATCCAGATGATTATTTATGTAGAAGTCTCTAAAATATTTTTGGAAAAGAAAAAAGGAGCTTCGCGATTTACGCTAGGCTCCTTAAGTTTAAACTTTTTCAATATCATTCCCTGGCTACAAAAAATTGCATCAAATCTCTATTGGTCCAATTAAACTGATAGAGAAATATTTTCACCTCTTTCCCATTTTCACCCGGATTCGCATTTGAAATAGAACACTAGTAAGATATAAAGGTAAGAATTTTTAAATTTGAAACAATGAAAAAAAAGAAAGAAGTTCCAA
>PFCG01000006.1:24198-29213 GCA_002773095.1 Candidatus Moranbacteria bacterium CG10_big_fil_rev_8_21_14_0_10_35_21 | reverse complement strand
TATTGTGCGAATTAATTGCTTAATAGGTGTTTAAAATTGTATGTTTTGCGAATATATGGTATCTTTTACGTATTCCACACTACATAATAATTATAGCATAAAATTTATGAAATTAGAAGAGCTTTTAGCAAAAATAAAAGATGAATTGCGTCTTCGCAATTATAGCCGTCGGACAATTAACGCCTATTTAACCTGCCTTTCCGACTATTTCAAATATATAAAAAATATCCAGAAAGATCCCGACATCGGACTGATCAAAAAGTATTTGTTGGAAAAACAAGAAAAAGGTCAGTCCTCGCAAACAATCAACCTTTATCTCAATGCGATTAAATATTTTTATAGAGAAATTTTCAAAAATAATTTTCCCATAAATATAAAATTTGCCAAAACATCCAGTAAATTGCCGGTAGTGCTGTCTCGAGCGGAAATTGAAAAAATAATCAATTCCATTGAAAATAAAAAGCATCGACTGCTCGTTTCCCTTTCCTATGGAGCCGGACTCCGCGTGAGCGAAACGGTAAATTTGAAAGTTAGAGATGTGAATTTAGATGAGCTGACGCTTCATTTGAAAAGCGCCAAAGGCAATAAAGACCGACTAACGATTTTTCCGGAAAAATTGAAAGCGGATATGGCAGAATTGATGGCACTTCAACACGGCAATGAATATCTTTTTGAATCCGAACGGGGCGGAAAATTGACCCCCAGAACGGCGCAAAAGGTTTTTGAAAAAGCGCTGGAAAAAGCGCAAATTCAAAAAGAGGCCACTTTTCACTCGCTGAGGCATAGTTTTGCCACTCATTTACTGGAAAATGGCGTAGATGTCCGATATGTGCAGGAGCTTTTGGGACACCAAAATATCCGCACTACTCAACTTTACACCAAAGTAACTAATCCGAATTTAAAAAACATTAAAAGCCCTTTGGAATAATGAAAACTTTAGCTGAGATTAGGCAAAAATATCAAAAAAAACTGGATTTTTTGGATCTAGAGCTTTTGATTGCGCATATTATCAAAAAACCACGAGAATTTGTGCTGGCTCATCCAGAATATGAGTTGGATAAATTTAAAATTGAAAATTTAAAATTGAAAATTGCCCGAAGGGCTAAGCATGAGCCAATAGCTTATATTCTCGGCCACAAGGAATTTTTTGGACTAGAATTCAGGGTTGATGAAAATACTCTTATCCCCCGTCCAGAGACAGAACTTCTTATAGAAGAAGTTCTGCAAGAATTCCAAGATACAAGATACAATCCCGAGTACTCGGGACAAAATACAAAAATAATTGACGTTGGCACCGGTAGTGGAAATATTATTGTTTCTTTGGCAAAAAATTTGGAAAGTAAAAAAATAAAGTTTGTAGGAATAGATATTTCCGAAAAAGCCTTGCGTATTGCAAAGCAAAATGCGAAAAAAAATAAAGTAGACAAAAAAATAAAATTTTTGAAAGGAAGTTTGCTGGAACCATTTAAAAAATACTCACTACTCACTACTCACTACTCACTACTCATTCTTGCCAATTTGCCATACCTATCCAAAAAAATTTATTCTTCCACGCCAGTTGATGTGAAAAAATACGAACCCAAGTCCGCATTGATTAGTGGTACTGACGGATTGAATCATTACAAAAAACTTTTCAAGCAAATAAAAAAAATATATGTTTCATGTTTTATGCTAAATGTTACATGCTTTGTGGAGATAAGTCCCGAACAAAAACCTAGGATTCAAAAACTAATCAAAATACAATTCCCTGAAGCTAAAATCGAATTCAAGAAAGATTTGGCTGGCAAATGGCGCCTATTGGTCATAAAGCTATAATTATCCCTTAAACAAGCAAAAAAGCCCTTGAAGGGCTTTTTTGCTTTTCAACGATTGATTCGTTAATCAAAAGTCGAAGATTTAGTGGGATAAAGAATCTTTATCCCGAAAGATTAAGCTCGTTTTTTCTTTTTAGCAGCTTTTCTCTTTTTAGGAGCAGCTTTCTTCTTTGCCTTTTTTTTCTTTGCCATTTGTTTCACCTTCCTTTCTATTTTTATTTTTTCAGCCATAGGCTGATCCGCCTATGGCGGAATTTTTATTTTACTTCCAGTATTTTTACCCAGCACCAATTTTTGGATTACCCAATGATTTATTTAAAATCAATTATTGGTGCGGGGTTTACTGAAAAAAATAATTTCAAATGTTTTTTTTATTCGACCTTAATTATTTTTAAGAAATAATTTTTAATTTTTTAAAAATAATTACTCTTGCTTACAATTATATAACAAAAAAATAAAAATACAATAGCAAAAAGTTATCCACAGCGTAAAGAAAATATAATTTCGTTAAATTTTCCACGCTGCGCCGCAAAATTAATAAATTTTATATTATAAATTCTCGCTAAATTAATTCCTGAATGTAAAAAAATTTATTTTCCAAAAAAATATTTTATGATTTTAAAAAAAATAAAAAAAATTGTAAATTGTAAATTAAAAATTGTAAATTTTCTGTTTATATTACGCCAAAAATGCCATTTTTTGTCTAGTTGACGGCAAAATTTGCTTTGCTAGAATTTAATATGCAACTACCTTGGTCGAAAATCTGTTGCGTCGAGTATCGCTTCAACGCAAGCACTTTAAAAACTTTCACCATAATTTATTGAGTTTTTTGGATTTATTCTAATAAATAAGATAGGCTTATGGCGAAAAATAATTATTTAATAGAAAGGAAGGTGAAATTATGGAAGAAACAAATTTAAACGAAGAAGATAGCCAGGGAAAGGCTAAACAATGGATTCAGGATAATCTGAGAATTATCATTAGTGTCATCATCGTTGTTTTAATCGCCGGAGGAATATATTCTTATTCCAATAGAACCCAAGCTCCGACAGATGAAATTATGGCCGAAGAAGATTCTGAAAACCAAATAACCGCGGAAAATGCTGAAGGAATTGATCTTTCTAGCCCGGAAGTTATTAAGACTGAAGACGCTCAGAAGACCTCTGAAACTCCGGTGGTTGCTAGTCAAGAAACCGAAAGCTCTTTTATTGAAACAGCCGTGGCTGGAAATGGAGCTACTCATTTAGCCCGCCGAGCTTTAGCAAATTATCTGGAAAAAAACCCTGACTCAGCCTTAACTGCTGAACACAAGATTTACATCGAAGATTACCTTAGAAAGAACGTTTCACCGGGTACCAGAGTAACAACAGGAACTACGATGGAATTTTCAAAAGACCTTATTCAAGATGCTATTACTAAGTCTAAGACTTTAACTGATAAGCAATTGAATAATCTAAAGAAATATTCCGTCCGAGTCCCTTCATTGTCTTAATCACCTGAGTGAGAAACATCTTCTGTTCTTTGGATAAGTATATTAGTACTTAATAAAAATATCCCCCGACATTATGTCGGGGGATATTTTTTTTCTACTTTTAATTTACATTCAAGCTATCTCCCTCTTTAAGCTCCAATTTTTCTGAAAATCCAGTATTAAATTCCAAAACCTTGTCGGCCACAATGTCAATTCCGAAATTTTTATTTTGTTGATTTTTGTAAGAGATATTTTTTTCGATTTTTACAATTTTATTTTTTAACATCCAAATAATATCTATATCAAATTGCATGTCTTTCATCCAAAAAGAATATTTACCCTCTCTTGCAAAAATAAACAACATCCCGCAATTAGAACATATTTCTTTTCTTTGAGAAAGTCCTTTTTCCCGAGAAGCATCCGAATCGGCTATTTCCAAAAAAACTTTTTGCCCATTTATTTCAGCTTCCATAGTTTTATTTCCTTTTGTTGGAAGTTTATAATCAAACAACAATAAAATAAAAAAAGCTAAAATAATAACTAATGTAAAAATGATTGTTTTTCTCATAATTCTGCGTCTAATTTCTTACTTTTCTGACTAACAAAGGCCAAAAATAAAATTACTATTAAAAAAGAAGCTGAAATAGCCACTCCCTTACCAATAAACTTTGTATTCAAGGAGATAACAGCTAAGATTAAAGTTATAGCATAAAGAAAAACTGCAATCTTTTTTTGCGACCAACCTAACGCCAACAAGCGATAATGCAAATGGTTTTTATCCGGTTGAAAAATTGATTTTTTCTTTTTAATTCTTTCAAAAAGAACCCATAAAAAATCAGCAATAGGAACCGCCATCACTAAGAGTGCCGTGGCTATTTTGGTACCGGCAAAAATAGCTAAAACTGCCAAAGAAAAACCCATAAACATAGATCCGGATGTTCCAGCTAAAATTTTGGAGGGATTAAAATTAAAGATCAAAAATCCCAAGGCCGTTCCGGCTAAAATAATCGCTATAATAGCCATCGGAGGCTGATTAACCTCCGGCTTTAAGCTTAATGCAAAAATAGTTAGCACGCCAATAAAGGTTACCCCTCCAGAAAGACCATCAATACCATCCAGCCAATTCATAGAATTAATCATTAAGGTTATCCAAATAATCACCAGCAGCATAGAAAAAATAACCCCGACGCCCGCATTAAGATGGATAATCCCCCCCGTAAAAGGATTAGTTACAAAATAGACTCTAATTCCAATTATAAAAACAAGGACGGCGGCCGAAACCTGGCAAAGAAGCTGAGCTTGCCAAAACATCTCTTGAAAATCATCCCAAATTCCAACCAACATCAATAAAATAGAAACTATCATCATACCCAAGAGACCTGGCGTGATTACCAAATCATTGTTTAATAGAATGGTTCCATTAAAAACCAACACCATTATTATTCCACCTATTCTTAAGACTCCTTTACGATGAATATGACGTAAAGAGTTCCTGCCACGCCACTTAATTTTTTTTCCGAAATAAATACCCGCAAAACTAAAAAAGATAGTGGCCAAAAAAGAAATTATAAAGGGCATTAAAAATTTATTCATTTTTTCTAATTTTTTCTGTTACCCAAAATTCTCCAAAATATTTTCCAAAAAGAATTCTAGTCTGGGAATCAATAGCCGGCATAGCCCCTAGAAAAGGAGCAATTAACGGCACCAATACCCATTGGAGAACCATGTAT
>PFCG01000006.1:0-24128 GCA_002773095.1 Candidatus Moranbacteria bacterium CG10_big_fil_rev_8_21_14_0_10_35_21 | reverse complement strand
AATTATGAGCCAAAACACTTTGATTAAATTGTTCTCCTCCAAAAATTAATGGAAGCCAACCCAAAACTGCCAAAATCAGCGGAGCAGTAGCCCATGAGTGGTGTCCCTCCAACATTTCAAAGGTAACCTTTAATTTTTCTCTGAGTTTAATTTTTTTGTTAGGGAAAATAGCTCTTAAGATAACCGGAAAATTTTCAATTCCATAGGCCCAACGTCTTTTTTGCCGATATTGATTAACTATGGTTTTCCAATAACTATTTGCCAAAACGGCATCCAGAGAAATGGGTAAATAAATTGGTTCTACCTTATAATCTCCATTGTAATAAGAAAAACATTTCCAATAAATTATTGAGTCTTCGCTAATCATATTAACTGGCCAAAAATTAACTTTAACTAAGGTGTCAAAGGGCTCACTATGAGAAGAAAAGGTCACCATACCTTCCGTGCGGGTACTTTGAAAAATATGCCAAAAGCTAGATCCAGTAACAATAACTCTCACGAAAGCATTCGTATCCCAAAGATTATTGTGATACATCGGTAACGGTTGATAGCTTCTCTGCAAACGCTTGGGATTAGTTATATATTTATAGGTTAAAGAAGCAAAGTATTGAAGATGAGCCACGCTATCACAATCAAAATTAGAAAAAATAACTTTTTTAAAATCAACTTTTTTCTCTTCCAAATATTTTTTCAAATATTTGGCCGCGAAAGTAGCATTGGAACCCTTAGCCTTCATCTCATCATCTTTAACCAAATGCGTGGTCACAATAAAATCACGAAAAACTCCTTTAAATTTATTTTGCAAATATTCCACTTTTTTAAGCCTTTTGCTTTTTTCTTCCCGCTCTTCTGTGGCTAAAAGAATAATAAATTGTTGATTAGGGAAATTTGAATCAGCTACAGCTTGAATAGCCGGCTCAATTACTGAAGCTGGCTCGCCGGCAGTCGGAAACATCACCACATGAACTATCTCCCTCCAATCTATAATTTTATCTTTAATTTTAGCTAGCTGTTGAACTTCCGTTAGATATTTTTTTTCTTTTTTTATTTCGTGTTTTATTTTTTTCTTTTGCCCGCGAGTCATTTTTTCTGTTAGTGCCTCCTCCATTTCTTTTATTCTGGAAGAAATTTTAAGTATAAAATCTTCTGGGTGAGAAATATTCTGACACCGTTCCCACCAATCAATATTTTTTCCGTCTCTTAATTTTCTATAGCCAGCTACTGAATAAGAAGCAATAAAAACAGTTCGAAAAATCCAATATATATCAAAAGCAATTATAAAAACGGATACCCAAACTGGGACCAAAAATGAAAAAATAAACATACCTAAAATAGTTGTCCAAGTTAAAATCCCTGGGATCATTTCTAAAACTCGTTGAATCTTTTTTTCCCTTGGTACAGTCGTTCTTGGATTGGGAAAATAAAATTCTTTTTCGTTTCTTACCATCATACTTATTTTAGTAATTAATCACAATTAGACTTACTGACGATATTACCAGACTCAGTTGTATCATTAAAATGGCCATTAATAATAAATAACTAGCAATTCTCTCTTGACGATTAAAAAAATAAATCGCTAGAAAAAGATTGATAATTATCAGAATAATGCCTATTAAGGGCAAAAAAAACACCCTTTTCCAATCACCCAACATATCCACTCCAAAATAGACATTATAATGTAAAATTATAGGAAAATCAACTGATTTAATAAAAATCTTAAGAACGACCCAATCCGCAATATTGGCTAATAAACTCACTCCCAGCAACCACCGGACGATGTTTTTCTTAAAAAATTCCTGAGAAAAAAAAGACCTGGCATTAAGTATCAGGCTTCGCGGAAATAAAATAACTTTTTTAAAAAAATTTTTCATTACTTTTTCACTTACAAGACTATTCCTCTTTTGGTTTATCCAAAATCATTGGATCAACGGTTTTTTCTCCTTCAGTTATTTTCACCACATCTTTATCTATTTTTCCCAGTTCTTTGTAGGCAGAATTAAAGTGATTAACTGTAGTACTCATACTTCCACCTAATTTTTTCATAAAATCTTCAAAGGACACAATATGTTTACCTAATTTTTCCACATTGGTCCTAATTTCCTTGGCGCTCTCTTCAATTTTTAGTGCTCGCAATCCTTGTAAAACTGTTTGCAAATAAGCCAAGAAAGAAGTAGGAGAAACAATAATAACTTTTCTATCTCGAAAAGCATATTCAATTAAATCTCGCGTGTTAATCTGGACTGCCCCGATTTTATTGACCAATAGATCGTAATAAATGGCTTCCGATGGAATAAACATAAAGGCGAAATCCATAGTGTTTTCTTCCGGCTTAATATATTTTGAAGTTTCATCAATTCGGTTTTTCAAATCTTGCTTGAAAACTTTTTCCAAGGCCTCTCTTTCTTCTGGATTTTTGGAAACAATTATCCTTTCATAGTTTTCTAAGGAGAACTTTGAATCAACTGGGATAATTTTTTTATCCACAAAAACTACCGCATCCACAATCACCCCATCCTTAAATTTATATTGCATTTCATAGGAATTAGGAGGCAACACATTTTTCAATGTTTCTTCCAAAAAATACTCACCCAACACTCCTCTTTGTTTTGGATTTTTGAGAATATCCTGCAAATTTTGTAATTGAGCAGAAAAATTAACCACTTGTTTATTGGTTTCCTCCAATTTTGTCAGTCCAGCTACTACATCAGCAATTTGCTTAGCAGATTGACCAGTTATCCCCTGCACCGTCCGAATAGTACTGCTTATTTGCTCTTGTGTTGCTTGATGAGTTTCCGAAAGTTTTCTATCGACAATCATTCCCAGTTTTTCATTCTGTTCCGAAAGCATTAAAAGTCTCTCCATTACAGCAGAAATTTTATCATCTTTAGGATTATTTTTTTTAAGATCAAAGATTTGCCAAAGCAAAAAAAGAAACACCAAGGATACAATAAAAGCTACGAAATAGATCATTTTGTTTATTTTCGATTAGCAATAAATCTTTTGAGACCAGAGATTTTATTAATTATTTCTTCGTGTGGTCCTTCCAAAAATTCTAGGATGAATTTATCCAACATATTTAATCGATATTTGAATTCATCTCCAGTCATTAAAACGAAATCAATTTCTTTCCCAATTTCAGCCTCTAAACTACTCATAACATTTTTCAATTTAGCTCGACTGATTCCATCGGCCACTAATATCATATCGGCCTTAGATTTAGGATAATTTATAAACGCACCACTTATCACAGCCAACTTTACATTGCCTAAATTTTTTATTCGATCAAGACTCTTAGATTGTGGGTAGATATTGGCTTTGGAAATAAAATTCTTTAGTTCCGGATAAAAAATAAAATTTTGATTAAGCACATACGATTTCCGTCCTTTTTTTGTCCTTAATAGTATAAATTTAATACTGACTAGGACATCTAGCTCTTTTTTGGTTTTATCTCTTTTCAACATATTCCTTTTAGATACTTCCTCAATCGCATATTCTTGTTCTGGGTTTTGCAAAAAAAACCTCAAAATCCTTGTTTTTTCCTTTGACCCAAATAGGGTCTCTAAAACTTCAGCCATTTTATTTAAAATTTAATTGAAAATACCTCTCTACTATTATATATTTAGCAGGCTAAAAAGTAAAGAATCTCCCTTTATTAAGGTTTTTTTAGAATTTTTAACATTTTACCCCGCACCCAGAATGCTCTATACGCGAATACCGAGATGAACGGAAAAAATGCAGAGCGAATTACCCCACACCCCAAGCATAAGTTCGTGGGTGCGGGGTTTAATAACTTGTGATAATATAAAGGTATTGATAATTTATTTTTATGTTAATTCCTTCTGATTTTTCTAGCCCAGAAACTATCGCCTATATAAAAACTATCGGCTATCCAACTATGTTTCTTCTTATGATTGTAGAGGGTCCCATCGCCACAGTAATTGCTGCCTTTTTTTCCAAATTAGGTTTTTTTAATATTTACTTGGTTTTTATTTTAAGCTTCCTGGGAGATATCATAGGAGACATAATTTTGTATTTTATTGGCTATTATGGAGGATTTAAAACTCTCAAAAAGGCAGAAAAAATTTTAAAAACAAAACCTAAAATAATAATTAAGCTAGAAAATCATTTTCGTATTCATGGAAGAAAAACTATTATCGCGGTTAAATCAACTACTGGCTTGTGTTGGATAACTTTTATTTTAGCTGGTGCAACTAAGATGCCTTTTAAAACTTTTTTAACTAGCTCTGTGGTTGGAGGAATAGTTTGGAGTAGTTTCTTGGTTTTATGTGGTTATTTTTTTGGATATGCATTTAGAACCATAGACCTTTATATTAAATACGCTGGAATAATAATTTTCATAGTGGCAACTATTTTTTTTGTAGGATTAACTTTTTACAAAAAATACCAAGCTCAAAAAATACTCCAAATCAATACTGGTAATCTGTGATATAATTAGAATAATATGCCTCATAAAAAACCAGACAAAAGAATACCCTTTCTAGAACCAACTTTCGGCGATATTCTGGTCTGTAATGATAACCGCTGGAAGCCAAATATAGAGATATTTGTCCAGTCTCCAGAAAATGTTATCCAAGGAAATCTAGGAACAATTTTCGGGATTTTTGAAGTTAATGATGATCAAAAAAATTCTTCTTACATTGCCAACTATTTAATATCAGTAATTAAAAAAGAATATTTTTCTCGCCCAAAAAGAGGCTCCATTGAAAGCTTCGAATCAGCCTTACATAAGGCCAATTTAGCTCTTTCAGTTTTAGCTGAACATGGAGATGTTAATTGGATAGGAAAATTAAATGGATTAATAGCTGTTATAGAAAAAAATAATATCCATCTTTCTCAAGCAGGAACAGCTTCGGCGTTTCTTTTCAGAAAAAATTTTTTAACTGACATTAGTGAGGGATTGTCTTCAGAAGAATCAGCACCTAATCCTCTAAAAACTTTCACCAACATATCCAGCGGACGCATTGAAGATCTAGACAGAATTTTCATTACTACTGAAGGCACCTTTACCGTATTCTCTCATGAAGAAATAAAAAAGAATTTTCAAAGATTTTCTTATGATGCTTTAATGCAATTTCTAAAAACTGCGCTGGGAAATGAACTAGAAAAAAATGCCTCTATTTTAATAGAAATCAGAGCCAAGGAAAAAATTGAATTCTCGGCTCCTGAAAAAAGCGCTGAACCCGTCAATGCTTTCAGTCAAAATTCCTTTATTAAAAACAAAAATCAGCCAGAAGTTTCTTCTGAGCTGAAAGAGGAAATAGCTAAGTCAAAAGAAGAATTTACCAGCAAAAAAACTGGCCATATTTACATCAAGGGAAATGAATTACCCCTAACAGAGGAAAATTTTCTGCAAGTTTATTTTTCTGAAATGAAAAATTCTTTCTTGCTAAACTTGAAAAAAAACATAAAAAGAGCCAAAGCCTACATTTTATCTACTTTTTCAATGGACTTTTTGAAAAAAAATAATCCTCCCAAAAAGAGTGAGGCGCAAATTCTAGAAACAAAACAGACTCCTCTTTTAAACACCAAGGCTATTACCTCATTTTTTTCTGAACTATTTATTAAAATAAAAAAAATAAATTTAAAGGAAATTTTATCTCGGGTAAAGATCCCTAACTTCTTACCCAGCTTTTCTCGTTTCAAAAAGATTGCTTCCACGCTGGACTATACTCAAAAAATTTATGCCTTATTGGTTGTTCTTTTAATATTTTTTTCACCTATACTTTTTAAAAAAGTTGGGATTTTTTGGCAAAATCAAAAAGATAAATCCAACCCAGCCACCGAAGAAGCCACTATTCCGCTCGAGCAAGATGCTTCCGTTTTGCGACTAGGAACTGGAGAAAATATTTATCAAAAAGAGGGACTAATGGGAATTGTTTTTCTCGATAAAAACCCATACTTTATTAGTCGCGACTCCATCTATGACTTTGCTCAAAAAGAGGAAATTAAACTACCTGACAATGTGGGCGAAATAATAACTTTTTCTCCGATGGAAGACCTCCGATTGATTTTTATAATTAACCAAGAATTCAAAACCTTCGCTTTTAGTCCGACTACTAAAAAATTTCAAGAAAATTCTTTATCGGTTCCTGAAAATTTAGAAATAGTTTCCTCTAGAAGTTACCTAACTTATCTTTATTTGTTGGATAAAAAAAATAACCAGATTTATCGTTATCCTCGAGCAGAAGGTGGCTTTGGAGAAAAAATTGATTGGATAAAAGACGCTTCCAATTTGGAATCAGCTATGGATATAGCGATTAATAAAGACATTTATATTGCTAAAAACGATGGGGTATTAAAATATTTCCGTGGGAAAGTTCAAGAATTTTCCTTAGAAAGTTCTGCTACTCCTATTATTCCTTACAAAATTTACGTTCGCTTGGATAGCGAAAATATTTATGTCTTCGATAAAGAAAATGCTCGCATCATAAAATTCGACGGTTCTGGAAAAATAATCCGGCAGTTTTATAGCGAAGAGATCAGAAAAGCAGAAAACTTTTCCGTGGATGAAGAAAAAAATATTATCTATATTACCAATTCTGAATCTGCATTGGCTATTAAAATAGAATAAATTTAGATTAAGAACCACTTTTTAAATTTCCTTCTTACTTTTTCTTTCCGCAAGAAAAAGTAAACAAAAAGAACTCTCAGCTGAATTCATAGCTGAGACTACGACAAGGCTGAATAATTTTAAACAAAAAACATTCCAATCAATCGGAATGTTTTTTTGTTTTTAAGCTGAAAAGGTTTTCATTTTAGTTCGTTCCATTATCTCACGATTTACTAAATCCTTATCTCTTCCATATTTCAGGCGGGAAAGTTCTTTGAAGGCATTGGCTATTTCCTGATTACCCTGAGTAGGCGGAAAAGTGGTCATATTAAATGGTTTGGTTAAAATATTGCCCAATAAAATCCTAGCAAAACAATTATAATTATCTACATTCACTAGATCGCTAGTAGTAAAAACTGGTGAGAATTCCTTTTCCAAAAATTCTGCATCTTCCGGACCAACTCGAAAAGATATAATTGAACCAACATTACCAAAAACCGCTTTGGAAATATCTTCTTTCAATTGCCCAATAAATTGATGAGCCAAAATAAGACCCAACCTATATTTCCTAGCTTCGGAAAGAATTTGAGAAATGGATTCCGTGGTCACATTTTGAAATTCATCCAAATAAAGATAAAAATCCACTCTTTGATCTTCTGGCATATCCACCCGAGAAAGAGCGGCTAAAAGCATTTTTCCCACAATTACCATTCCCAAAAGACGAGCATTAATCTCTCCTAATTTTCCTTTAGAAAGATTAACTAATAATATCTTTTTATTATCCATAATATCTCTGAAGTTAATGGTGCTTTTTTGTTGAGCGATAATCGGACGCATAATATCATTAGAAATAAAGGTGGTAAGTTTAGAAGTAATATAAGGAACCATATTAGAAAGAGCTGCCTCACCGCCAGCTTTTTCCGCCTCTTTAGTCCAGAAATCCACTACCGTTGGATTTTGACATTTGGATAATTTAAGTTTTCTAAAATTTTCATCGGATAAAACTTTGGGTATTTCCATTAAAGTAGATCCAGATTCAGGATCTTCCATAACCAGCAACATAGCGTTTCTCATATATTGTTCAAACATCGGTCCACCAGTAGTCTTTAAATCATACAACTGATCAAAAATTCCTATCATTTCATTGATAACAAAAGTTTTTTGTTCTGGATGAGCTGGATCGTATTCCATCATATTTAATCCAAACGGCCTTTCCACATCGGCCGGATCAAAAATAATCACATCTTCCGCCCGTTCCTTTGGGATAGCCGTTAAAATATCTTCCACTGCCGATCCGTGAGGATCAATAAAACAAAATCCTTTTCCAGCCCTAGCATCCTGCTTGGCCATTTCTTGAAGAAAATTTGATTTACCGACTCCGGTTTGTCCAATGGTATAGATATGACGTCGCCTATCATTTTCCGACATTCTAATTACAGTCTTAGCTCCTCGAAATTCATTAAAGCCCAAAGTTAATCCTTCTTTGGGTATTTCTAAAGGCGGAGCTGCTGCATTGGATTTCAACCATTTTATTTTCGGAGCTTCTGTAACTGATATCGGTAAATGAAAAATACTGGCAATTTCTTCTGAATTTAAAATTAAAGAGCAGTCCGGATTAAAATTGCGAAAAATAAAATCATAGGCAATATCTTTCTCATCAGTTCTTTTCTTAACTTGAAACCAATTGATATCCGAATTTTCATATTGAGAAAAAGCATTTTCTAATTGCCCTAAAATATCTTGAGCCCTTTCTTTAGTTTTAGCAGAAGCTACTAATCTCAGATTAACTTCAAAGCCATTTTTACTGGCTTTTTGTTCCATATTTTTAACCAACTCTTGCTCTTCAGGAGTTAATTGCACTGTTTTTTCTTCAAAAGAACTAGTCCCATTTTCCTTTTTACCTCGTATAGTAGCATCCAAAAAAGTAGCGCCAAATTCTTTTCCCAGTTTAGTTATTTGAGAATGACCGTGCACATCTTTTAATCGCTTACCCTGTTGCATTTTATGAGCTACGGATCTTCCGGAAGATCTCCAACCAGCACTGGTTGGCTTTAAAACGACCTGGATAGCCGCTCCCTCCTCTACGGAGTCCAACTTACTTAAAGCGTTAGTTATGGCGTTTAGAGGGTCCATTTCGAGATTTTCGTAAGTTTTCACTGGAAAAATATATTTATTCTTTAATTGCAAAACTGATGCCTGAGTGAAGCTTCCCGGAAAAAATATATTATAATCTTTAGTTTTTTCCAGCGAAGCATTGGGGGAAAAACTGTGAATTTGTTTTTCTACACTCTCTCTGTATTTTTTAGGCACCGCCACAAAAAAAACAATTTCTTCGCTATCAGCCGAATTGGCAATTTCAAAAGAAATATGAGGTGAACCGTAAAAAAAGCGATGCCAAAGACCTTTCTTTTCACGAAGCATAGAAAGAGAAGTTAAAAGCTGTTCCATAGCACCAATTTCTTCCTTCCAAAGTTCTTGCCGATCATTTTCACCTTCTTTATTTCTCGCTTCCTTAACTACTCGAATCACATCTAGGTCCATATTTAAAGAACGACTAATTTCTGTTCGAAAAGAGAAAAATCCTTTAACTACCAACAGGGCGCCACTCACTAAGCTCACCACGCTTAAAGCCACTGTTAGATAAAAAAATAAATAATTAGGATCAAAAAACATTTTTTATTTATCCTGTTAAATTTCGCCAGTAGCGAAATATTTAACCGGAATTTTATTTTTATATTTCTTTTAACATACCTTGGGAAATCAAAGCGTTTCTTAAATCATCAGCTACTAATCTGTCGTGGAATTCATCTAAGGCATAATTGTCTTCTAGATGACGCGCCACTTTAACTGCGTGTACCACTCCTTTATTAGAGGCTAATTTTACCAGTTTATCAATTTTAGCCTCCGCTGAATCTGCTTCATCAATTGACTTAGCATCTTGAGGAATAGCAGTATCATCATCGTTAGAAGCGGATTGAGGATTTTTAATTTTTGATAATATGCGCGAATAAGCTTTTTCCTTCTCCACCCCAACTGATTCTTTTTTCTCAGATTTTTCTGAGATTGGGTTTGGAACAGACACTTTTTCCAAGTCACTAGTTTCCGTTGAGACTTCTTTTTGTTCGGCCGAACCTAAAAATTTATCTTTGAGATCCAAGTCTTTATCTTCAATGGGTTCCAGATTGCTCATAGATTTTCACTTAAAAAATTATTTTTTTATTTAAACTTCTGTAGTAATTTCTTTTTTAAAATTAACAATTATACTTTGGACAAAACTTTCATAACCGGAAATTTTTTCGGTGAGAAATTTTTCTATTTCTTCCGGTGCTGGCTTTCTATCTGATAATTCTACATAAGCTTTTTGATCAGCTTCATTTAGCTTTCCCATCGTCTCTACAAAAATTCTTTTAAGCAAAGTTTCAGTCATTTTAACTAATAACTGCTCCTGTTTATCTTGGGGCAGATTTTCCAAACCTAATTCTTTGAGTAATTCTTTTTTTATTATATCCTCATTCATTGCGTTAGTCATATTTTTTTACCCCTTTAAATTCTGGCGATCCAGACCCCGCTTAGCGGGGATTTAACTGGGTGAATTAATTATTATTTAGTTTTATTTGTAGCCGCTTTGGCAATTCTTGCCACCCATTTTTGAATAGTTTCCGCTTTTTTCGGAATAGCTTCAGAGCCTAAAATTTCCTTATATTTTTCTAAAACTTTATTGGCATTTTCAAAAATCTTTGGTTTTCCATTTTTTAAATCTTCAAAATTAATATTTTTCATTCCTCTCCAAGCTTCATTACTTTTTTCGGAAATTTCTCGAATAGCCGACATAGCTCGAGAATCCAACGTTTCGGTAAGAGTTTGAATTTGATCTCCGTCAGCATTGAGAATAATTTCCTGGCCAGGGTAAGTTGAATTCAAATCGCTATAATCCATTCCTTGACTTTCAGCATAACTTTTCGCTAGCCGACTGGCTTGTTTTCCGGCTTCTTCTAAATCCATTCCTTGGTTTTGAAAATGATCAATCAAGGTTCCTTCCAGACTACTGCCTGAATTTATAGTTAATTCGGACCCTTGCCCAACTTCGGAAACTATATTTTCGGCTCCAGGTATTTCAGGTATTACACCGCCATCCAAATTATTTAATTCTACTTGGGCAGGATTAAAATTTTCTCCACCAGAATCAGTGGCTTTCCCGACTACCTCATCAGAAGATAAGCCTAGTTTTTCCATTACCCATGACCCAACCCCAGATTTTTCAATCATCCAATTAAGCGCTCCAGAGCCCAATAATATCGCGGCTCCAGCTCCTATTAATTTTCTTTTGGTGGCCTGATCAATTTCTCTTTTCAAAGTTTGATCGCTATCGGCGATATCAACGCTTAATTTTTCCATTAATAAATCCAGCTTATAGTCACTGTCTTCTCCATCTGCTATTTCCGATTCTTTCAAAATCTCTTTTTTTCTCTTTTCACTTTTTTCTTCTTCTTTTTTCCGATAGCTAGCTTCCAAAGTTCCCGTCAAACCAACTCCAGCCGCTGTTCCAGCAAAAGCCCGATAAACAGCTGCCGCTCCGAAACCTACTCCGGTCGCCAACGCTCCAGTGGCTCCAATAGCCATTAGTCCGACAGAAACACTCACCTTCTTTTTCCAATTTAATTTCCGATACCAATTAATAGCCTCGGAAGATTTTTCCAAAGCCCATTTTAGTTTTCCATCGCTAGCTTCAGCCCTTGAGCTTGTTCTGGCTTCTGCCAACATCCTTCTTTCATCTACATTAAAATATTGAACAAGTCCCCCCATTTCTTTCCGAAGATCATCCAGATTAAGATTCCTTTTTTTAAAATCATTTATTTTTGCTTCCAGAAGAACGTTATTGGCCCTATTATATTCTTCATAGGCGTTATTAACTGAATCAACTTTTGATGAAGACAATTTAAACCTTAAAATTTTCTTTATCCTTGACATTACGTCAGTCACTTCATAATTTTTTCTGGCGTAAAGATTTCTGGCTTCTGTTAATTTATCTCTTAATTCTTTAATTTCTTCAGGCTCTTTTTCCTCTTCTATTTTTTCTTCTGTAATTTCTTTTGTCTCTGCCTGTTTTTCCATATTTTCTCTTTCATTATCGATCAAGTCCTTTACTTTTTCTCTTAGTCCGTAAGTGCGAATAATATTAAATAGAATTAATCTTTCAGTCTCCTTTTCATTCTTCCACTCTTCATTAGATAAATCAGTTCCTTCTTTTCTGGCAAATTCTATCCTATCCTTCATCTCCTTAGCTGAAAATATACGATCGGAACTTCGGCTTTTTATGCTTCCAATTTTTTCTAGAACTTGATACAATTCTTCAAAACTTCTCGCCTCTCTAATACTTTTTTCTTTTTCTATTTCTATTTCTTTCTGAAAAGATTGCCAATCTTTTTGAATAAGTTCCAAAACTTTCTGACGTATTCCAAAATCCTCAATTATACTATCAATTTCAAAGTGGAAAGTTGTTTCAAAATCACTCCAATTTTCTATACTGCGAGCTTTATCAGTTAAAAATTCTACGGCTGACTCAATTTTGGAAAAATCAATTCCTTTTTCCACTCCTTCTTTAGATTTAAGCAATTTATAAAAATCACTCCACCTGCTAACTTTGGAGATTTTTTCTGAAAATATTTCTTCCGAGGATTTTTCTTTTCCAGTTTTGCTTGGCTCTTCTAACTTTACTTCATTTTTTTGCTCTGGTTCTTTAGGAATGACGATTTCTTCCTTTATTTCAGGAACTTTTTCTTCATGAGGAGAGCGAAAAAAATTATATTCATCCAAAATATCAGCTAGTTTATCAAATGTTAAAATCAACTTTTCTTTATTTATTTTCTCCCCTTCTCCTTGAATAATTTTAACTTCTTGTTTTTTATAATTTATACTGTCATTGGAAACAAAAATCCATTTTCCAGCATCATTAAACCGATTTTTTCCAATAAATTCACTATGAGCTGCAATTAAATCTTGGACTATTTTTTTTCCTTCTTCTTCGCTCTTTTCTTTTTTCTCCTTATCTTTTTCTTCCTTACTTTTTTCTTTTTCCTTTTCAGGCTTTTTATATTCTTTTAATAATTTATCTAACTCGACTAAAGAAGAAAGAAATTTTATTTCATATCCATTTTTATATTTTTTCCTATCCTTACTATCCTTAGGGCTAAACGCTATCTTAGTGCCTTTTTCATCCATACCTACAATATTAAGCCGGTTCCCTTCTGAATCAAAAAGATCTGTTTTTAAAAAGGTTGCGTATTTATTATTAAAGTCTTTTTTGCTTATGTCTGAATTTGATTTTTCTTTTTTTTCTTTTTCCGGTTCCAATTTTTTTTCTTCTTCATTAGTTTTTACCGGCTCCTCTTTTTTTATCTCAGGTTGAGATATCCTATAAATGTTATTTAAAAATCTTTTCAAGGTGAACAATTTACTTTCTTTAAATAAATTTTCTACTACGGAATAAAAAACCTCTCTTATTCTTTTTTTGATTTCAGAATTTTCAAGTTTATCCCAATGGTCAATTTCTGCTTGTCCTAGAATTGTACTCTTGGCTTTTTCCATAGCGACTCCTGCCTTTTCTGCTTTAGTCGCATCGGGGATTAATTTATAAATTGAATCTTTAATTTCTTCCGGACTAAAAATCGTTTCAAAAATATCCTTAACTTTTTGATTTTCTTTGTTTTCGCTAAAGCCAGCTTTAGCTGCTCCAGGACCTTCTCCTGGCTCTCGACCCGCTACAAAAGATTCCAATCCTTTAATGAAATTCTTAAAATCCGGACCAGTCTGATGTATAATGTTAGCCTCTTTTTTATCTTTCACTGTCTTTATCGGTAGTTTATTTTATTTTTTTCATTATACCATAAAAAAGGGGTTTTCCGAAAGTGGATAAAAAGACTATTTCGTGGTATAATTTTGCCAGAAAACAAAAATGAAACGAAAATGAAAAAAATAACTATTTTTATTCTAGTTCTGTTGATTTTAGCTCTAGGTTTTTTTCTAAGAATATACAATATTGAAAATACGCCACCTGGGATTTATCCTGATGAGGCGGTTAATGGCAAAGATGCAATTAAAGCTTTTAAAAATGGCACCTATGAACTTTTTTATACCGATAATAACGGGCGAGAAGGACTTTTTATAAATCTGATTGCGCTTAGTTTTTCATTTTTCGGAATCAGTATTTTAGCTCTTAAATTACCTTCTATAGTTTTTGGAACTCTCACTATTTTAGGCGTCTATCTTCTTTCTAAAGAGCTTTTCAATAAACGTCTAGCTCTTATCAGCTCCTTTCTTTTAGCCATCTCTTTCTGGGCTATCAATTTCAGCCGCATCGCTTTTCGCGCCGTTATGTTGCCTATGCTTTTAGTTTTTTCTTTCTATTTTATTTTTAGAGGACTGCGTACCAAAAAATGGTGGGATTTTGCCATAGGTGGTTTCATTTTCGGAATTGGAATTCATACTTATATCGCCTGGCGCATTGCACCTCTTATTCTAATTTTGATGCTAGTCTTCTTTATTTTATCCAGAAGAAATTTTATTAAAGAATATTGGAAACTAATTTTAATTTTTTTACTTTTTTCAATTATTTCTGCCTTACCGATGCTCGCAACTTTTTATGCCCATCCGGAATATCTCGAGTCCCGTTCAGCATCAATTTCTATTTTCTCTCCTGAAGTTAATAATGGAAATCCGGTCGGGGCCTTCTTGCGAAGTTTCTCGTTAAGTTTAATAAAATATAACTTTGTCGGAGATATGAATTGGCGTCACAATTATCGTCCCTATCCTCTGCTAGAATTTTTTACTGGCTTAGCTTTTCTCTTTGGCTTCATTTATTCTCTCCGCCATTTTTTTAGTTTATTGATAAAAAGATTATTTAAAAAATCTCTGGGAAAAAATTTGGAAAAATATGCATTCCTACTTATTTGGTTTTTTTTAATGTTGGCTCCGGAATTTTTGACTGCCGAGGGCAATCCTCATGCTCTTAGAGCCATTGGAATGCTACCGGTTGTCTTTATTCTTTCCGGATTAGGATTTGAAAATTTTATTCAAAAAAGGAACAAAGCCAAAAAATCAGTTGCCATTCTTGTTTTATTAATTTTAATTTTTGCCGGAACCTTTGAATCCATTAAATATCATTATTTTTGGGCTAATAAACCGAAAGTTGCCTCGTCTTTTGATAAAAATTTACAAGATATTTCCCATTATTTAAAAACTCTACCCACTAAAGATGAAAAATATATTATCACCAGTAATAATACTTTAATTAAATATCCCATTTATATTTTTAACTATGATTCTCCCAATATTTATTATATCTACCCCAATGAGCTAGCTAAAATAGCTCCAAAAAATATAAACACCTTCCATATCATCCTCCTTGAAAAAAATAAACAGGTCATTGATGAATTAGAAAAAAAATATCCTCAGCTAAAATTAGAAGAAAAAAACAATTCATTGGAAAGTAAATTTTATATTCTTAAATAATAAACTATGGAAAGATTTTTTAAAAAAAACTATATTTTAATAATTATTTCTTCCATCATAATTACAGTTTTTATTTCTGTTTTGAACGCCAAAAATGATAGCTTAATTTACGATGAAATTGCCCATATTCCGGCTGGTATAAGTTATCTCCAAGAGCATGACCTGCGACTTAATCCGGAACATCCACCTTTGCTAAAAAATTTAATTGCCATTCCGCTTGTTTTGGGAGGTTTTAATTTCGACATTCAGAATGATTTTTGGGAAGAAAATCCCAATGATGCCCAATGGAATGCTGGAAAAAATTTCCTTTATGCTTCAGGCAATAATCCGGAAAAAATAGCTTTTCTTGCTCGCCTACCGATTATTCTTATTTTTGTTATCCTCGGACTCTTTATCTTCAAATTTACTAATGAATTCTATGGAATCAGCGCGGGACTTTTGGCTTTTATTTTTTACATCTTTAGCCCAAACATATTAGGTCACAACCATTATGTCACCACCGATTTGGGGATCGCCGCTTTTATTGTTTTTGTTTTTTATTATTTTATAAAATTTATTAAACGCCCCAGTTGGAAAAACACCGCTTACTTTGGAATTTTTTTAGGCTTAGTTCAGTTGGTTAAATTTTCTTCTGTTTTGATTTTCCCTGTTTTTGGTCTAGTTATATTAACTTACTCTTGGGTAAAAATTCCTGATGATAAAAAAACTAGCTTTAAAATAAAAATGAAAACTTTTGGTGAATACCTGGGTAAATTTTCCTTAGCCCTTATTTTATCCTTGATACTTGTATGGATTTTATACTTCGCCAATGATTTTAATATGCCAAAAGAAAAATTGCCAGAAATAGTTAACCACTATTTTGCTGTGGATAATACCGCTGCCAAATTTTCCAAACATATCATCTTTTCTTTAAATGATAACTATTTTCTCCGTCCAGCAGCTGCTTATGTTTTTGGAGTTTTTAGAGTTTTTCAAAGAGTGGTCGTTGGAAATGTTACCTATTATTTTGGCGAGGTTTCTACTGACGGATTCTTTTCCTATTTTCCCATAGTTTATTTATTAAAAGAACCATTGCCTATTCTTTTATTAATAGGATTCGCCTTTTTTACTTCCACCACAGAAATTTTTAAAAAAATATTTTTAGCTATTAAGAGTAAACGAATCACCTTGCTTAAAGAATTTTCCCATTATATTAGAAACAATATTGTGGAATTTACTCTGCTGACTTTCATTTTTCTTTATCTTTTTACCAGCATATTAGGACGCTTAAATATTGGCTTTAGACATTTATTTCCTATTATTCCTTTAATTTATATTTTAACCGCTAAAAAAATAGTGGAAAACAAACAGCGTTTTAAAAATAATTATTTAGTTATATCTACTTTCTTCTTTTTGATTTTTTACTTTATTTTTGGCACTTTTCTGGCTTATCCAAATTATGTCTCCTATTTCAATGAAGCAGGTGGTGGACCTAAAAACGGCTACCATTATGTTACCGATTCTAACGCTGATTGGGGCCAAGATTTAATCCGTCTTAGAGAATTTTTAAACAAAAAACCGGAAATAGAAAAAATCCGGGTTGATTACTTTGGAATCGCTGATATCAATTATTACCTAGGGGATAAATTTGAGCCTTGGTGGAGCTCCCGAAGACCAATTGAGCCAGGCTGGTATGCTATTTCTACTTTTTTTCGTCAGGAAGGAATTTATGATAAAAGAAAAACTGATAATCAAAGTTACCGCTGGCTCCTCAATTACAAGCCGGTTTATCAAGTTGGTACTTCTATTTTAATTTATAATATACCTTAGAATCAATTCTTAAATCTATATAGTCTAAGTTGACTCTTTCTTCCACGGTTATCTTATTTTCCAAAACTATTTTTAGCATATTCATTAGACGATCAACGCCTATATCCTTGTTCAAATAAATAGACCAGCCTTCTTTTGTTTTGATAATAATGTCTCCGGAAATTAATCGCGGAGTTTTTATTTCTGTTTCTATTTCCAAACCATTACTAGTTCTTATTTTTTCTTTTATTTTTAAAATAAAATCTAAGAATTCCTTATCCAAAATTTCATCCCCAAAATTAACTTCTCTGTTCGATTCATCAATCAATATTATCCGATCCTCTCTTTGCAATTCATCCGAATTCAAATCAACTATAGTCAAAGCTTCTCCATTTTTATCCACCATCAAGCAGGGCCCCCCACTACAGAAAATAAATAAAAAATCTCTTTCTTGAACCAAAATCTCTACTCTTTCTGGAAAGACTTTTTTAATTTTAACCTCCTCCAGTGTCTTGAATTCTTCTTTAATCTTATTTTCCCACTTTTTTCCACTGGCTAAAAGAAAATTATTTTTATCAATTAAATTAAAATACTTCCCGGAAATTTCATTACGCACCAGCTGTTTAATTTTTTCTGCATCAATTTTTTCCGATCCATCCACTTTTATTGTTTGGATATTTAGGAAACCAGAAAAAAATAACGTATAAATTATGGCTCCAATAAAAATTAAAAAGACTAACCAATATAATATTCTTCCGAAAATATTTTTCTTTTCGGAACTTTTTTTGGAATAACTTCGAACAGAACCTGCTCCTCCAGAAATAGCCGATCCAGCTCTAAAAAAAAATTTTCTTTTTTTTGATTTTCTAAAAAACATAGCTAAAAATTAAGTAACAGATTTTCCAAGACTAACTTAATATTAGTGTTGGTTTCTCGAATAAGAACTTGGCATTTGATAATTTTATTTATAACTTCATAAGCTTTTTGCGAACTAATATTAGGATTTTTTATTTTACCCAAGGCTAATTCTCTCAGTGCGATTATCCACCAATTCATTTTTTTAATCACCAAACCGGAGTCTTTGGACATTTCCTCGGCTTGTCTGAATTTTTCCGTAATATTTTTCTTGAATAAATTAGTAACTTCTTCCACCGCTAGTTTTCTGGCCTTTAGTTCTTCTGGATTATCTATTAGACTAACGGCTATTCCTGGCCTACCTAAGGACCAAAAAACTAGTTCTGCTTTTAATTCAGCTTCTTTAACGCCCTTTTCTGAGAATAATTGTTCCATCTCAAGTTTAGAGACTGGTCCAAATTTTTTTATTTGACAACGAGACATTATGGTTAGCACAATTTTCTCCGGATTTTGAATAATTAAAATAGCCACCGTTCCAGGAGCCGGATCTTCTAACGTTTTCAGCATAGCGTTTTGAGCCGATTTATTCATTTTTTCGGCATTATCTATAATGCCCACCCGGAAACCTCCTTTTTTTCCAGAAAGAACAAAATGTCTTTGCAGTTCCTTTATTTGATCTAATTTAATTTCTTTTTGCTTGATAATACCTTTTTTCTCTTCTATTTCTGGTTTGATAATCATAATGTCCGGATTATTTTCACCTGTTCCGCATAATTCTTTAGCCATTTTGAGAGCCAAAAAAAATTTTCCTACCCCTTCAGGGCCAATAAAAGCATAGGCTTGGGAAATATTCTTATCCTCTGCCGATTTTTCTAAAGCTTGCACTATTTTTTTGTTTCCAAAAATTTTCATAATTTTTTATATTTTTTCCAAAAATAATCGTAGCTTATTTTTGAATGTTTCCCGACTAAATTCTTCAGCTTTAGCTCGAATGACTTTCGGATTATATTTTTGTTCTTCTTGCACAAAGCGCCTAACTGAATCAGCTATGATTTCTGGCGTAGCTGCTTCAAAAAATTCTCCCGTTTGTCCTTCTATAATTATTTCCAGCGCTCCTCCTTTTTTCAAAGCTAAAACTGGTATCCCGTGGACCATAGCTTCTACTGGAGCCAAACCAAAATCATCCACCCCGGGGAAAATAAAGGCTCTAGCACCAGCATAATATTTCTCTTTTTCCTTTTCCGAAACCCAACCAAGAATTTTTACATTTTTTTTAGCTATTTTTTTTAAATATTTTTTCTCTGGACCTTCTCCGATAATTATTAGTGGCCAACCTAATTTATTAAAAGCTTCAACTGCCATGTTAATCTTTTTATAAGGAGAAAGACGAGAAATAATTAAAAAATATTCTTTTCTTTTTTTATGGCTTATCTCAATTTTTGGAATATTTACGGACGGATAAATCACTTCACTGTCTCGATTATAATATTTTTTTAGGCGCGCTTGAGTATATTTTGAATTAGCAATTAAATAATCCGGACGATCGGTGGCCATTTTATCCCAGATTCTTATATAATTCATAATTAACCTAGAAATAAATTTAAAAGGCACCCATGCTTTTTGCTGAGATAAATATTCCTCATGTTCGCTCCAAGCAAAGCGAATAGGGCTATGGAGATAAGCCACATGAATAGTATTGAGACGAGTTACAATTCCTTTAGACCACGCGCCAGAACTGGAAATGATTAGATCGAATTCTCTCAAATCAAATGTTTCTGGAGCAGTTGGCAAAAAAGGTAAAAGCCATTTTTTTCTTTTTCTTAAAAATTTAGGAAATTTCTGAAGAAAAGAAGCGTGAATTTTCCGATTCTGAAAACATCCTTTCATTAATTCTTTATCGTAAATTAAAGTATAAATGGGCGCTTCTGGAAACATTTCCGCCATCACTTCCAAAACCTTCTCCGCTCCGCCGGGATATATCAAAAAATCATGAACTAAGGCTATTTTTAGATCTTTTAAATTTTCCATATTTTATTTGATAAGCGTCTTACTCACTCGATTATTAACTTTCACTTCTTAGTACTTCAGCAATTTCTTCAGCGCATTTTTCCCACGAAAATCTTTTCACATTTTCCAACCCTTTTTTTATTATATCATCTCGAATATTTTTATCGGAAATTAATTGATGCACCGCTTCGGCAATAGCTCCAATATCGTTTGGGTCAACCAAGACAGCACTTTTTTCATCCGTAGCGGTGAGACCGCTACAAACTATTTCTGGAATGGAAGAATTATTTGAGGCTACCACCGGCACGCCTAAATTCTGGGCTTCTAAAATCGGCAGTCCAAATCCTTCATAAAAAGTCGGGAATAAGAATACCTCCGCATTTTTGATTAGATTCTCTTTTTCTTCTCCACCTATAAACCCAGTGAATATAATTTCCTCTTTACTTTTGAGATTTGTCATAATTACTCGGGACTGAGATTCTATTTTTTCATAACCATATCCAGGTTTTCCCGCCAAGACTAACTTATGCGGAATCTGATATTTTTCCTTTAAAATTTCAAACGCAGAGATTATTCCGCTAATATTTTTTCTTTCTTCTAACCGCCCGACAAATAATAAATATTTAAAATCATACTTTTTTTGCGTTTCGAGTTGCGAGTTATGAGTTGCGAGTTTATTATCGTGGCCTTCATAAACCACCTTGATTTTATTCTCAGCTACTCCATACAATTTCATCAAATCTTTTTTTGTATTTTCCGATACGGCTATGATAGTTTTTGCCCATCGACAAGAATTTTTAATGGAAAAACGCATATAAAATCTTTCCCAGAATGAATAAGCTTCTGGACAAAATTCATATTCCAAACCATGAATTGTTACTACAGTATTTTTTGCCCTAATTATAGGCACCACATGAGCTGGGATGAACAAAACATCCACTGGATGAAATAATAATTCCCAAGATAATCCAATTTGAGTCCAAAATCTCGGCCAACTAATAACTTTTATTTTCCAATTTTCTGGCAAAGAAAAATCTATCTCTTGGTTTTTCCTAACATACAAAACGACTTGCTGACTATTCAGCTTATTTCGTAAACCTTTTGTAATTTGATAAGAATATTCCTCGATGCCGGTTCTTTGCTTTAGAAAAGATCTGGAACCATCGATACCTATATGATTCATAAATTATTAACGAGTTAATGGTTAACGAATTTTTTGAATAATAAACCAACCTACTAACCCGTTAGCTCGTGAACTCGTTAACTGTATAATAAAATACTATTTTGATAAGGTTATTGTTCTCTTATAAACATCCAAATTATCCAAGGCAATCCCAATTCCCTTAATTACACAAAGCAAGGGTTCCTTGGCCACATAACAAGGCACATCGATTGTTTTAGTGATCAGTCCGTCTAAATTTCGCAACAGTGCACCACCTCCAGAAAGAACCATACCCTTATCCATAACATCAGCTGCTAATTCTGGCGGAGTTTCCTGAAGAACTTTTTTTATAGCGCTAATAATTTCTCGCAATTCATCTTGAAGTGATTCTGTAATTTCATTGGATGAAATTTTAATAGTCTTAGGCAAACCTCCGGTTAAGTCTCGACCCCTTACTTCCATATATTCTTCTTTGACTTGAGGAAGAGCTGAACCAATTTGAATTTTAATTTCTTCAGCCGTTCTTTCTCCAATCGCCAAACTATGTTTTTTCTTAATATAATTGGCAATTGATTGATCTAATTTATTACCTCCGATACGAGCACTATATACTGCCACTACCCCACCTAAAGAAATAATAGCCACTTCTGAGGTGCCTCCTCCAATATCAATTATCATATTACCGGCTGCTGAATTTATAGGAATACCAGCCCCGATAGCCGCCAAAACTGGTTCTTTGACCACATAGGCTGTCTTAGCTCCGGCTCGCACTGCTGCGTCAATTACCGCTCGTCGCTCAGTGGACGTCACTCCAGCCGGAATAGAAATCATTATTTCTGGACGAACCAATCTAAAGCGTCCGCTTACTTTATTAATAAAATACTTCAACATCGCTTCGGTAATTCGATAGTCAGCGATTACTCCGTCTTTCAATGGCCGACTGGCCATAATGGTATCCGGAGTGCGTCCCAACATTTCTTTGGCTTCATTGCCGACTGCCAAAACTTTATTATCCAAAATAGAAATAGCCACCACGCTCGGTTCGTTGGCTACTATTCCCCTACCTGGCACAAAAACCAAAGTATTGGCTGTTCCTAAATCTATTCCGATTTTTCTAATTAACATATATTTTTTATTGTCATCCTGAACTTGATTCAGGATCTATTGAAAACTTTTGATTACCGCAAGACATTAGATTCCGGGTCAAGCCCGGAATGACATATTTTTTACAATTTAATATATTTTCCAGTTACATAATTTTTTATTGATTCTTTGATAGTTTGCTCAATCTTTTTTGGCAACTTATTTAAAGAAAACCATCTTATTTCTTCGCATTTATGAGGTTCTTTGTTTTTCAATGCTCCTTTTTTATAATTTGCAATAAAATTTATTGCTACCCAATGCTGTCCTTCTTTTTTAATTATGTGGTCAGTATGAGGCAGTTGTCCCCAAACCTCAATGTTAATATTGGTTTCTTCTTTTATTTCTCTTTTAACCATCTTAATCGCAGTTTCTCCATATTCGATTTTTCCTCCCGGCTTCGCCCACCATCCTGAATTATTTCTAACATTACCGGATCGTTTCATTAAAAGAATTTATTTTTTATTATTAAAAATTAAAACTCCACCACCCACTCCGATATAATTTTTACCCGGTTTTAAATTCTTCATACTTTCAACTTTATAACTTTACGAACTTTTAACTCTCTTGATATCCGCGCCTAATTTATGTAATCTTTCCACCAAATTTTTATAGCCTCTTTCAATATGATAAATTTCTTTTAATTTAGATTTTCCTTTAGCAGCCAACATAGCTACCAGAATGATGGCTCCTGGACGCAAGGCTGGAGGACAAACCATTTCCGTTCCTTTCAATTGGCTTGGTCCAAATACTTCCACTCGATGGACATCGGATAATTTTATTTTCATTCCCAATTTATTTAATTCCACAAAATAGCCCGCTCGATCTTCAAAAACCCAATCATGAATTAAAGTTTTTCCTTTAGCAAAAGCTACTATGGGAACAAAAAAAGGCAGATTATCAATGTTGAGTCCTGGAAAAGGACGTCCATAAATTTTTTCTTCTAAGGCGATTAGCTTGGATGGGTAAGTTTCTATATCTATTAATTTTGTCTTGGCATTTTTTGCTAAATATTCTTTCAAAATTTTATATTTAAATCCCATTTTTTCCAATTTCAAAAGCTCCAATTCTAGAAATTCAATGGGACAGCGTTGAAGTTTCAATTGACTTTGAGTTACAATAGCTACCGCCAAAAAAAACATAGCTTCAATAGGATCCTCACTGATTTCATATATAATATTTTTATTGATATTTTTCTTGCCCTCAATTTCCAAAGTAGTAGTTCCGATTCCCTTAATCTTGACCCCTAGTTTTTCCAGAAAAAAACAGAGATCCTGCACCTGATAATTAGCTGAGGCCATATGCACTATTGTCTTTCCTTTTGTCTGAGAAGCAGCTAATAAAATATTTTCCGTCACTGTGTCTCCGGATTCATATTGTACAATTTTTTTGGCCGATTTTAAATTTCGAGTGTCCACTTCAAAACCAGCCCGCACCGCTTTTATTTTTATGCCCAAATTTTCCAGCGCGAAAAGATGAGGCTTAATGGTTCGACTACCCAAACGACAACCTCCGGCTTGAGGAATGAAATATTTTTTCTGTCTTCCAGCCAATGCACCAATCATTAAAATAATTGAGCGAGTGCGTTCAGCGGAAACTTTATTTATTTTTTCAATCGCTATTTTTTTCGGAACAATAATAGTCAGTTCTTTTTCTTTGGCTTCAAATTTAACGCCGATACTTTCCATCACTTCTTTGAGCCGATAAACCTCCTCAATCTGAGGAACATTTTTTAGGGTGGTTTTGCCTTTGTTTATTAAGGCCCCCATTATCAAAGCCACGGCTGCATTTTTTGAGCCGTTTATAGTCACTGATCCTTTGAGTTTATTACCTCCGTTTATTTCAAAATAGTCTGTCATTTTTTCTTAAATTAAAGCTAAAAAGTCTTAAATAGAGTATATTTCATTTAAGACTTTTTTTCAAGTATAAACGCAAAAAAACGGGCTAAACCCGCTTTCCACTCCTATCCTTAATTATACACCTAAATCAGGTTTTTGTCAACCATGACGTAATAGCCCAATAGCTTGGAAACGTTTTCTGGTATAATAACCTCTTAAAAATTAACGTTTCCAACTATGTATACAACTAACCCAAGAA
>PFCG01000024.1 GCA_002773095.1 Candidatus Moranbacteria bacterium CG10_big_fil_rev_8_21_14_0_10_35_21 | reverse complement strand
CCGTAAAATCCTCTGGATTTTGTTCAAAAAAGGTTCGGACTTCGTCAAACAAACGTACAAAGAAAAAAATCAGGCTTAAAGCCTGTTTTTTTGTTTTTCGTATGGGGGATTTGAAGGGTGCGAGTAGAAATAATTTTTCCTTAATCTTCATCGCAACAACGGAAAATTTTAGCATGAAAAATATCATCAGCATCTCCATCGTTATGTTCCATTCGCCCAATGGCTCGTAAAAATTTTCCTTGTGCATATTCGTCTTTGTATGGGAAAAATATTTCTTCATCAAAAACCACGCGCACATTTTTTCCAGAATGGTTTTGTATCATAGCTTCTTTTTCATAAATATCAAAAACTTTTCCAACCACAAAATTTTCATCTGAAAAACTTTCGTCGTGCCATCCTTTTATTCTATTTTCCAGTCCTAAAAGAGAGAGAATTAATCCTAGTGAAATCACCGTTGTGAAAATAAAAAAAAGAGAAGTGGTTCTTAGCGAATTTCTTCCACCTAAAAAAATAACTTTTTTCAAGATAAAAATAGACAACAATGTCAGAATAAGAAATAAAAGGATATAGTCCCATGGAAATATGGAAAAAAATAATTTAATTCCCGATAGTCCCATACTTAAGGCTTTATAAGAGCCTTCTCTTTTAAAAAAAGAAAAAAACAAACCCGCCACCATAGCCCCTCCTAACATGGCTACAATCAATAAAAAGCGCCAGCAATTTTTTTCTATCCAAAAAAAAGAGGAACATTTAATTTTTATTTTTTCTTTCTGGATTTTTTCCATTATTCCCTTCTTGAAATCAACTTCACGCATGGCTATTTTTTATTATTTAAATTATTAATTTCTTTGTGTAATTTTTTTTTGGCTCGACTAATGAGGGTGCCAACCGTATTCACCGGCTTTCCCAAAATTTCACCAATTTCTTCATATGATTTATCAGAGAAATATTTTAAAAGCAAAACTTGTTTATATTTGATGGGTAATTTATTAACAGCCACATTAACTTCCTTAATTTCGTCTTTCCTTTCCCAAAGCTTACTGACACTTTCCTCTCCGCTATTCATCTCCATCGTGTCCTTAGCGGATGAAACATCCTCCCAAGATATAAATCTTTTCAGTGATTTTCTTTTGAGATAATTTATAGCTTCATTGTGAGCAATCCGATAAATCCAAGAAGAAAATTTTCTTTCTATATCAAAAGAAGCTATATTGCGATAAGCCTTAATGAAAACGTCTTGCAATAAATCTCTGGCTTCTTCTCGATCGCCTGTTAGACGGAAGATATAGAAGAAAAGTTTGCCTTGATATCTTTCTATTATTTTTTCAAAAATATCTGTTTTTCCTTCTTTCACCAATTTTATTGCGTCACTATCAGAAATTTCCTCTTCTATAAGAGGCTTTTTTTCTCTTTTAATGTCTAAGTATTTTAATCTCTTCATAACTTATTACTCGGAACTAGGCTTAATTATTTCACCTCTGTCCGCCAGCTGGCGAATTGACCCAGTATTCCATATAATGATAACATATTAGACTACCATATAATTTATAATAATTCAACTATGCTAATTCTCGGAATTGAAACATCCTGCGATGATACTGCTTGTTCAATCATAGAGGCTTCTTCGAAAAAAATAAGCGTTCTTTCCAGCGTCGTATCTTCTCAAATAAAACTGCATGCCAAGTGGGGTGGAGTAGTGCCTAATCTAGCCGCTCGAGAACATTTAAAAAATATCGTTCCAGTCGTTTTGACAGCTCTTAAAAATGCCAAAATAAATCCATCCCAAATAGATCTCATGAGCGTTACTCAGGGCCCAGGCTTAATCCCTGCTCTCTTAATAGGCACTAATTTTTCCAAAGCCTTGGCTTATTTATGGAAAAAACCTCTTCTGGGCATTCATCATATTGAAGGACATATATATGCTAACTTTATTGGCATAGGCTCGCAACTCGCAACTCATAACACGCAACGCAAGAAGATAAGATTTCCGGTTTTATGTTTAGTAGTTTCCGGTGGACACACACAACTAGTTTTGATGAAGAAACATCTAGATTACAAAATTATCGGCGAAACTTTGGACGATGCCGCTGGAGAAGCTTTTGATAAAGTAGCTAGGATTTTGAGATTAGGATACCCCGGCGGCCCTGCGATAGCGGAGGCCGCAAAACACAAATCCCAAGAAATAAATTTCAAGCAAATCCAAAATCCAAAATCCAAACTTACAAAAAAATTCGGCATTCATAATTCGGAATTCATAATTCATTTACCCCGTCCGATGATACATAAGAAAAACTTTGACTTTTCTTTTTCTGGACTAAAAACCGCAGTGCTTTATGAAATTCACCCCGTTAAATCTGCCAAAGGCAGTCCCGATATGCGAGAATTTAACAGGGCAGGAAAACATCCTAATAAACTTACTGACAAGAATTATATTACTGCCGTAGCGACTGAATTTCAACAAGCCGTGATAGACGTGCTAGTTTCCAAAACGCTCAAAGCCGCCGAAAAATTTCAACCCAAAACTATTATGCTAGCCGGTGGAGTTTCAGCTAACCAAGAATTACGTCGACAATTGGGCGAAGCTATTAAGAAAAAATTTCACCCAGTTAAATCCACCAACGGTAGTTCTGCTGTGCAGAAATTTAACAGGGTAAAAACTACCAACTACCACCTACCACCTACCACCTATTGTATTGACAACGCCACTATGATCGCTTCTGCTGCCTATTTCCGCTGGCAAAAAATGAATGCGAAGCAAAAAAAATCAGCGCTGATCAATTGGAAAAAAATTGAAGCTAGTGCTAATCTAAACTTAAGTAAATGAATTTCATCAAAAAAATTATTCTTGGATTTTTGGCCGCTTTGATGGCTCTCCTTGGAGAACAAATAATCTCCACCCTTTATTTTTTGTTTTTCAATCAGGAAATTTCTGAAAACTATTTTGAAAAAATTACTCCCTTTCTTTTTTTAGTAGTTTTGATAGAAGAAATGTTCCGATATTTGGCTGTAAAAAAAAGTAGCTCATATTCTAAAGAAATCAGAAAATATTTTTCTCCTGCCTTGGCCATTGGCCTCGGTTTTTTTCTAGCCGAAATCATTTTCCGTTTTTGGGATAGCAATATTCTTTCTTTTTTTAGTTTGGAAATTTTAGGCATCTTCTTCCTTCATTTTATCATCTCTTTTTTGATGATCATTATACTTACCGCGAAAAAGAATGAACTTTGGAAATTTATCCTACCGGCCTTTGTAATACATTTTATCTACAATAGTCTCATTATTTATAATCTGGGTGGGTTGGCTGTGTTTATTTATTTAATCCTTATTTCCCTAATTTTAGCTGCTTTTTATTCAAAAAACTTGCTAATTCAAACCTCTTGAATTATAATTATCTTAGATAATAATTAAGTTTTTAAAACTATGGTTAAAGTAAAAAGATCTTTTTTGGAAAAGCTAACTGGATCAAGAAAAATTGAACCAGAACGTGAATATGAAGAAGGAGAATCCTCTAACGGATTAGGGAATATATATGAAGAAGAATCAGAAATGATAATTACATCCCCAGCTAAAAAAGCCTTGGAAGAAAACTTTACTTCTGGAGAAGGAGACGAAGGACAATTGACTATTGATGTTTATCAAACCGAAGATGATATTGTCATTAAATCCACTATCGCTGGCGTGAAGCCGGAAGATCTGGATGTTAATATTAATAATGATATGGTCACTATCCGAGGAGAAAGAAGTAATGAAGAAGAAATTTCTGATGAAAATTATTATTACCAAGAATGTTATTGGGGGAATTTTTCTCGCTCAGTCATTCTTCCAGTGGATGTTATCTCCGATAAATCTGAAGCTTCTATGAAAAATGGAATTCTTACTATTAGTTTGCCAAAGGCCGATAAAACTAAATCCAAGAAAATTCAGGTTCGCGGTTTTTAACTTTTTATTCTTTTTATATCAAAAACATCCCATAATTATGGGATGTTTTTCTTTTTAAAACGTTGCTTTTGCCTCATTTTTAGGGTATTCTGGAAATATGAAAAAAATTATTTTTTATTTATTCTTCCTTAGCTTAGTTTTAGGGTTAGCTAAGCATGCCTCAGCTCAAGAAGTAATTCTGGGGAGATTTTCTCCACTTGATTTAGAGAGGACTTTTTCCAATGATCTCCAACTTAAAGTCAAAAATTTTTCTTATACTCTTTCGGGGAAGGAATTAAAAAACTGGACCACCGAAAAAGAAGACTTAATTTTTAACCCCCTCTATCAATCTGAATTAGAAACTGGAGATATTTGTGCCTACCAAAAATCCATCGCTTGCTCCCTTCTTTTTCCTTATAAAAATTTTAGTCATATCCAAAAAATATCTGCAGCCTATATAGATTCCGATTTGATAAAAAAATTTATTGATGATTTAGCTAGAAAGGTGGACAAAGATCCAGCAAATGCCCTCTTGAAAATTGAAGGAGAAAAGGCCACTGCTTTTTCCTTAGAAAAAAAGGGCCTTCTCCTAGATCGGGAAAAGAGCTTTGAAGTTATTTTAAAAAATCTGAAAGAAATTTCTAACCGAGCACTCGTCGTTGATCTTCCCTTCACTGAAATTGAGCCGGAAATTTCTTCAGGATCGGTTGATACTTTAGGTATAAATTCTCTTATCGGCGAGGGTCGTTCTAACTTTAAAGGCTCTCCAAAAAATAGAGTTTTTAATATAAAAGTGGCTACTAGCCGTTACAACGGAATTTTAATTAAACCGGGAGAAGAATTTTCTTTTGTGGAAATTCTCGGAGAAGTGGATAGCGAGCATGGCTATCTGCCCGAGCTAGTAATTAAGAAAGACAAAACTGAACCAGAATTTGGAGGGGGCATTTGTCAGGTTTCTACTACCGTCTTCCGAGCTGCTATTTATTCCGGATTAGAAATAACCGCTCGAAAAAATCATTCTTATCCAGTCCAGTATTACAACCCCCAAGGATTGGATGCTACTGTTTATGTCCCTAGACCTGACCTAAAATTTATTAATAACACTCCCGGCTATATTTTGATTCAAACTAAAATAGAGGGCACGGAACTTATTTTTCAATTTTATGGAACTGATGATGGAAGAAAAGTGGAAATTGACGGACCAAGAATTATTAAGAAAAATCCTGATGGATCTATGAAGACTACTTTTACTCAAAAAGTTTTTGATAAAAATTCTGATATTATTTTAGAAGATGTTTTCAATAGTAACTATGATTCACCAGCCAACTATCCTCATCCAGAAGAAGAACCCACCACTAAGCCGGAAAATTGGTCAAAAAAACAATGGGAAGCCTACAAAAAAACAGCTAATCCTTAATTTTTATTGACTAACTAGTTTTTTTTGGTATAATACTCCTATTGCCTAAGGGCGTTTTTTGTTAGAAATATGCACCGTTAGCTCCCCGCAAGTTTGCGGGGCAAGCAGTTTCAGTCCGCCCCGGCGGACGGATAAAGTCCGAACTATCCCTATAGTCATTAAAAATAAACAATATAGCCACAATGCACCGTTAGCTCAGTTGGTAGAGCAGATCCCTCTTAAGGATATGGTCGGGGGTTCGAATCCCTCACGGTGCACCAGTAGTAACTTGTTCGGAATTAAGAATATGGAGCGATTTTGCAGAAGCCAAAATCGCGCTTTGATTTTCGCTAAAACCCTTTCCGCCCACGGCGGAAGCCGTGAAATCCCATAATTCCCCCCAGCGTATGGAAACCGTTTTGTCCTTGATTTCAGGGTTAGAGCCGATTTTCTGA
>PFCG01000019.1:3770-9567 GCA_002773095.1 Candidatus Moranbacteria bacterium CG10_big_fil_rev_8_21_14_0_10_35_21 | reverse complement strand
GAATTGAAAAGCAGTGTGGTTTATAAGTAAAACATGATTGATATGAAGAATGATATAAAAAATTACGAATTAATTGACGGTTTAATTAAAAAGTTAAAAGACATTGAAAATGACTTCATGGGAAGTGATACATACGCGGTAGGTGGAGTGCTTGAAAATAAATTTTTATACGATAGATTTGTGACAATTGTAAATGATAATTCTAAGATCAATAAGTCGAATAGTTTCTTAAATTACATAAAAATAAATTATATTACTTCCATAATTATTGCTGTTTGTCGGCAAGTTGACAAAAATTCTGATTCCGTAAGTTTAATAAATTTTCTTGAAGAAATTTATAGTAATGCAGATAAAATAACTAAAAAGTGGTTTGTTTCTCAATATAAAACGTTAGGAGAAGAATATAGCAAAAAAGATTTTGAAGAAAATTTTGGTAGTTTAACGCATGTCGATCCTGGTATTATCTATGCTGACATTGGAAAGTTGCTGTTTTACACAAAGGAAATAAAAAAATTTAGAAATAAAAAAGTAGCTCATCTGGATAAAAATAAAAAAATCAAATTTGATATTGATTTTAATATATTATACAAAGCAATTGATTTAATAGAAGAAATTATAAAAAAATATCAGTTGCTATTAACTCAATCATGGACAGCCAAATTATTGCCTGAAAAAATATTAAGTTTTAGAAATGATGGAAGTAATGAAGAAGATATTTTTTGTGTTCCATGGAAAAATTGTAAGGATATTTAATATGCAGCTAAAACAATTCACAATTAATTTTCAGGAATTAGCACAGGATGTCTTTTTGAGAAATGATGAAAAGTATCATGTTTTTTTGAATTTCTCGAATTGGAATTTATTTGAATCAAAATGTGAAAAAATGATTCCGTTAAAAGATATTCTCGTCGATAATTATGAGGCGTTTAATTATGTGGATGATGAGGAATATAAAGGCATACCAACCGGACAATCATATTTAGATGAAGATGGAGAAATAAAAGATTTTCAGCCTATCACGTCCGAAGATCATCCGGGAAGATTAAAATATAAAGTTACGAATGAGAGTATTTTATTATCCAGTTTAAGATTGGCAAAATCTCCAGCTTTGTGTATTGAAAATGATGATTTATCGAGTTATGTTTTTTCAAATGGTTTTTATATTTATAAGGTTAGAGAAGGATGGAATAAAAAATTTATTCTGTATATTTTAAGAACAAAAAAACTAAAAAGTATTTTGGATAATAATATTTATAGAGGAATTGGAATTTCTGCGTATAAGGAAGATGATTTAAAAAAAATAAAAATTCCCTTGCTTTCAAAAACAGAGCAAGACAAAATTGTTTCTCAAATTGAACCAATTGAAAAGAAAATTAAAGAGTTAAAAAATCAGATTACGCCAGTGCAAGAAGTTATCAATAAGGTTTTTGCGAGAGAATTTGGTTTTGATTTGAAAAAGTTTGAAGAATTGAAGAAAATTAAAAATTATTACTTAGAATTATCCAGTTTTGCAAATAATAGGGACATCAGACAAAGCGTAAAGTTTCATAGAGAGGCGGGAATATTCATAATTGAACAGTTAGAAAAAATTACTAATAAAAAAATCAAACATTTTATTTCCGAGCCAATTGTTCTTGGAAAAAGCGTTTCGCCTTCAGATTATGATGATAATGGCGATTATTTTTATGTTTCAATGGCAAATATTAAAAATTGGAAATTTGAGAGTGATGATGCAAAATTAATTTCAAAAGAATATTCACGCCAAAACGAGAATAAAACAGTCGCTAAGGGTGACATTTTAATTGCTCGTTCAGGTGAGGGAACAATTGGAAAAGTTGCCTTAATAGATGATGATGAATTGCAAGGAGTTTTTGCGGATTTTACAATGAGAATTAGGCTAAAAAATTATAATCCATTATTTGCCTATTATTATTTCAGAACGGAATATTTTCAATATTTAATTGAAGTGAATAAAAAAGGTTTGGGGAATAATACGAATATTTTCCCAAGCCAAATTCAAGAATTGCCAATGATTGATATTTCTTTGGAAAAACAGCAAAAAATCGTTGATGAAATCAAAGCGAAATTGGACAAACAGGAAGAAATGAAGGAAAAAATTGAATCCGAAAGAAATAAAATTGACGAAATTATTGAAAAAGCGATTAAATAATTACATACCTAATTACGTAATTCACCCTGTTAAATAGGCTCCGCTTTGCGGAAATTTAATAGGGTAAAAAATTTTATGGCTAAAAGAGCACAAAATGAAAACAGTATTCGGAAATTGACGAAACTGGGCAAAAAGAGCCTGGCAGTGACGATCCCAATCGAAATTATTCGTGAATTTGGCTGGCGGGAAAGGCAAAAAGTTGTTGTTAAAAAAGCAGGCAGGAAAATCATCATTTCCGATTGGAAAAAATAGCCTATATTAAAAGGCAGATAAATTCCGGGTCGTTTGACCCGAACAGGCTTTCAGGCTATAATTGTAATATTAAAAATTTGGATTTCACGCCTGTTTATTGATATTTTATATATAAAAGAATCCTAAATTATGAAGAATATTTTTCCAAAAAAAATCGCATATTTTATATTTGTTTTATTGATAATGATGTCAGTCACAACCTCTTTTCATTCCTATTTTATTTCGCAGCTAATCGACAATATGCCTAATATTGCATTTAACAATTCAATGAGCCATCCGCTTCATCCAGAAAATTTTTCAATTTTTCATAATCCCAACCCCGATAACTCATTGATGTTTTGTTGCCAAGAAAATAATAAAAATTCACTGGCATATGTAATTTCGGAAAAATTAGAATTTTTAAAAGTATTAACAGCGCAAAAAATATTTGAAAAAAATTCCGATCTGGATAATTTTTTTAATCATAAATTTATAGCTTTTTCTTCTGATTCTTCTCTACTGGAGAAAACACTTCTCACTGTGCTGAAAAAAGAATAATTTTTTAAGCGCTAAATTTTCGCGATTTGTTTTTGCTTGCGAAAATATTTTTAGTGCTTTTTTAAGCATATACTTAATAAAGAACAACTAAATAAAAAGTAATATTGCTGGGTTAAAAAATACGCTAAGAATTACGAAACATGAAATTTAATCCATTAAAAAATTATATGAAAAAAAATAACCAAATAACCATAATCAGTCTGGTGGTGGCCATAATTGTTTTGGGCGGAGCTGTGGCTTTTTCGAAAAGCCAAAAAACTGATTCTAGTGATGGAAACGCCGACAAAATAAAAGCAGTAGTCTACAAATCGCCGACTTGCGGTTGTTGTGTTCAATACGTGGCCTATTTAAAAAAGCAAGGTTTCGAAGTTGAAACAGTGTCGACCGATGATATGGCTTCCATCAAAGACCAACATGGTATAAAAGGAAATATGGAAAGTTGCCATACCACTATTATTGGCGATTATTTCATTGAAGGTCATATTCCAATGGAAGCAGTGAGCAAGCTTTTGACGGAAAAACCTGAAATTGACGGGATAGCTTTACCGGAAATGCCGGCGGGATCTCCTGGAATGCCTGGAATAAAAGCAGGTGCTTTTGAAATTTATGGTATTAAGGGTGGAGAAAGCTCTGATTTTATGAGTTTATAATTAATTTTAAAGGAGAACAATAATATGACTAGCAATAAAGATTCTTGGTTAAAGATAGGATCTCTCCTGGGTGTGGGTATTATAGCGGGATATCTTGTAACCATAGGAAATATGAGTTCAATGAGAGGCCATTTTATGAAAATGAATATGGATGAAAAAAGAGGAGAATTCATTTGGGCAAAGAATGATATAATTGGAAGACAAATGGCTATGGGAGATTACGCCTGTTGTTTGGAAAAACCCTGTTCCTATTGCATTGAAAAAACACCTGGGCACGGTGAAGGAGCTAAATGCAATTGTTTGAAAGATGTGGTTGAAGGCAAGCACCCCTGCGGAGAGTGTATTGGAGAAATTATGGAAGGCCATGGAAATAAATATTTAGCCAAATATTTTGCACGGTCCATTGCGGAAGAAGTGGGACCGCAACATCTGGACACATTGCGGAAAATTATAGAAGAAAAATATGGCAAGCCAGTGTCTGAGCAGTTGTAATATTTTTGGTGTAAGTATGTACCGAAGTACGTACTTCGGTACATACTTTTAAAAAATTAATTACCAATTAAGTAGCAAAAAAATGAGTAAACACAAGATAATTGTTCCGATTCGAGGTATGCATTGTCGCAGTTGTGAAATGCTGATTGAAAAAAAATTGGGAGAAATTCCTGAAGTGGAAAGAACCAATTCCAATTGGAAAAAGGGAGAGGTAGAAATTTTCTATTCTTCTCAAAGACCAAACAATCACGAAATTGAAGAAGCTATTCGTAGCGCTGGCTATTCTATTGGGCGAAGCGATAAAAAATATTTAGTATCTAGCAATCCAAGCGACTACAAAGATTTGGGAGTAGCTATGCTTTTTATTCTCGGCTTCTGGTTGATTCTCAAAAATTTTGGACTGACCAATATTAATTTCGGTTCAGGCGGAGGAGAAAATGGTTTGTCGGTAGTTTTTTTGGTGGGTATTACCGCTGGTCTTTCTACTTGCATGGCGCTGGTCGGGGGATTAGTGTTGGGACTTTCCACTCGTCATGCGGAAAAACATCCGGAAGCCACGACTGCAGAAAAATTCCGTCCGCATCTATTTTTTAATCTTGGACGAATCATATTTTTCTTGATTTTTGGAGGCATTCTGGGTTCCTTTGGTTCGGTTTTTCAATTGTCCGGACTGATTCTGGGTATTCTGACTCTTTTGGTGGGAGTGGTGATGCTGGTGATGGGTTTACAATTGATTGAAATATTTCCCATTCTGAATGGGTTGAAATTAACTTTACCTAAAAGTTTAGCAAAAATTTTTGGTGTCCAAAATGACCAAAAAGAATATAGCCATAAAGGATCAATGATGTTGGGAGCGCTCACCTTTTTTTTGCCCTGCGGATTCACCCAAGCGATGCAACTCTATGCCGTGAGCACCGGCAGTTTTGTCTCAGGATCGCTGATTATGGCCACTTTCGCTTTGGGAACAACCCCAGGACTTTTGGGAATTGGGGGTATCACTTCAGTGGTCAAAGGGATTTTCGCCAAAAGATTCTTCAAATTTGCGGGACTGTTGGTGATAATCTTTTCCTTCTTCAATATTTCTGCTGGAGCTACTTTAGCTGGATGGAAAACAAAAAATATTTCGCAAAATTCTGGGGAGGCTTCAGAGGTTTGCGATGCAGAGTCTGGCGAACAAGAAGTTTGCACTGGCGAAAATAAAAGTGAAACAAAAACAGAAAATGTTTTTGACAGTTCCGCACAAGTTATTCAAACCACCTATGACCGAACCAAAGGATTGCAACCGAATGTTTTATCGGCTAAAATTAATGTGCCAGTGAAAATAATAGTGGATGTGAAAGAAACGGAATATGGATGCATGAGCACTATTATGATTCCTGGGTTGCATAACAAGTATGAGTTTCTAAAAAAAGGTGCCAAGATAGAATTGAGTTTCACTCCGACCAAAAAAGGTGAATATCAAATCACTTGCGCTATGGGCGTGCCACACGGAAGCATTAAAATTAATTGAAATCTCTACGAAGTACGAATCTATACGAATATACGAAATTTAAATTAAAAATCTAATTAATCTAAGTAAATCCATATGAAAAAAACAATCAAACTTAAAATAACTGGAATGCATTGTCCATCGTGCGAAAAAATAGCGACAATGGAGTTGAGCGATCTTTCTGGGATAAGCGATATCAAAATTGAT
>PFCG01000019.1:0-3753 GCA_002773095.1 Candidatus Moranbacteria bacterium CG10_big_fil_rev_8_21_14_0_10_35_21 | reverse complement strand
GCGATATCAAAATTGATTCCAAATTGGGATCAGGAATTTTGAAAGCGGATTTAAATTTAGTTTCCAAAGAAAAAATATTGGAAGCCATTGAAAAAGCCGGATATAAAGGAGAAGTGGAAAGTGAAGAAAATGCAGCAGAATCAGGCGAGGATAAAAATAATTAATAAAAAAATGGAAGAAAAAGAAAAAAATATGTCTTCGGATGCGTCTTCGGGAAAAAGTGTTAATCTTTCTCTTTCCGGAATGACTTGCGCATCTTGCGCCAACATCATTGAGCGAACGCTTAATAAAGTTCCGGGGGTGAAAAAAGCTAGCGTAAATTTTTCGGCGGAAAAAGCTTTGGTTTTTTTTGATGAAAAAAACGCCAGCAAAAAAGATTTAATTGAAGCTGTGGCACAAGCCGGCTATAAAGCCGAAGAAATAAATCCTAAAGACTCGGAACACGAATCAAAAAAAAGAGAAAAAGAGCTGAAACAGCAATTTTCCAAATTTCTTTTTAGCGCGATTTTGAGTGTGCCGATGTTCTATTTTATGTTCTTTGATTTCATAGAAGGCTTTCCTGGTTCTGAAACACTATTGCCCTATGTCGGAATCTTTTCATTGATTTTCACTATTCCAATTCAGTTCATCATCGGCGCCAGTTTCTATAAGGGTATGTGGTCGTCGCTCAAAATGAAAACTTTCAATATGGATTCTTTGATTGCTATCGGAACTTCTACTGCTTTTTTCTATAGCTTAATCAATTTCATTGTCTATTTTTCGAAAACCGGTTCTCTAATCGGATTGGAAGGCATGAAAATTCCGGAACTCTATTTTGAAACTTCGGCCTTTCTGATTACTTTTGTCAGTTTAGGAAAATGGTTGGAGGCGCGGACTAAAGGAAAAACCTCAGACGCTATCAAAAAATTGATGGGACTTCAAGCCAAAACAGCAAGGGTTATTCGGAACGGAAAAACCGAAGACGTGGCGATTGAAACTGTTGCGCACGGCGACATTGTGATTGTGCGCCCAGGAGAAAAAATTCCGGTGGATGGTAAAATCACCAAGGGCAGTTCCGCAGTTGATGAGTCAATGATTAGTGGGGAAAGTCTTCCGGTGGAAAAACAGATTGGCGACACAGTCGTTGGAGGAACTATCAACAAAACCGGATCATTTGAATTTGAGACAACGAAAATTGGTTCGGAAACAGTTTTAGCCCAAATTATTCGGGTAGTGGAAGAAGCGCAAGGATCCAAAGCTCCAATTCAGAATTTTGCCGATCGAATTTCAGCTTGGTTTGTGCCAGCTGTAATTGGTATAGCCATCCTAACTTTTATTATTTGGTATTTCATTTTGAGTGCGAGTCTTACTTTCGCCTTAATGGCTTTCACAGCCGTGATTGTGATAGCGTGCCCCTGCGCGCTAGGATTAGCCACGCCCACCTCTTTAATGGTAGGGACGGGTAAAGGGGCGGAGTATGGCATTTTAGTCAAAGGAGGGGAACCACTGGAAGCGGCTTGCAATATTGATGCAGTTATTTTTGACAAAACCGGAACGCTCACACACGGGAAGCCGGTGGTGACAGATATTGTAAAATTTTCTGAAACAAAAGAAGATGATATTCTCTCTGTTTCAGCTAGTTTGGAAAAATTATCCGAGCATTCTTTGGCGGAAGCGATTTATTCTCATGCCCAAGAAAAAAATATTTCTTTTTCTGAAGCGCATAATTTTCAAGCGGTTCCTGGACACGGTGTGCAAGGAGCGATTGCTGACGCAGAATATTTTTTCGGTAACCGGAAAATGATTTCGGAAGTGGCTAAAATAAATATTTCTAAGAGCGTGGAAAAAGAAATTAGTAAACTTGAAGGAGAAGGGAAAACTGCGATGCTTTTATCTTCTAAAGAAAAAATTATCGGTGCGGTAGCGGTGGCTGATACAGTCAAAGAAACTTCCAAGGTGGCAATTGAGAAATTGAAAAAGTTAGGCATTGCAGTCTATATGATTACTGGCGACAACAAGCGAACGGCCGAAGCCATTGCTAAACAAGTCGGGATTGAAAATATTTTGGCGGAAGTTTTGCCGGAAGATAAGGCGAATGAAGTGAAAAAACTTCAAGATGCCGGAAAAAAAGTGGCGATGGTTGGCGATGGGATTAATGATGCGCCGGCTTTAGCACAATCCAATCTGGGAATTGCGATGGGTTCTGGCACGGATGTGGCCATTGAAGCGGGAGACGTGGTGATTATGAAAAGTGATTTGCGAGATGTGGTGACGGCGTTTGAATTGTCCAAGGAAACGATGGGGAAAATAAAACAGAATATGTTTTTTGCGTTGTTCTATAATGTTATGGGCATTCCGATTGCGGCCAGAATATTTGTGGGATTCGGACTGGTTTTGAAGCCGGAATTGGCAGGCTTAGCGATGGCCTTGAGTTCTGTTTCAGTAGTTTCCAATTCTTTGCTTTTGCGCTTTTTCCGTCCAGGAAAAAAGAATTATCTTTCTTTAGTAGCACCCTATGTGATGGTGATACTTTTCACTCTTCTTTTCATCGAATTTGCGAGGTTCAGTTCGGGGATGTAAGTTAGTTTTTAGTTTGTAGTTGGTAGTTTTTATTTCATACTATTTTTTATTGACAAAAGGTTTTTGTAGGAGTATAATAAGATGTTATTTCCGATGTGGAAATAGACCCAAACCTCGGGCAGAGGGGTTCATTAAAATGCGGGCATTTTAGCCTGCAAAGGAGGATGTATGAACAAAAGCAAAGTTGAGGGATTTGATGATGTTTCTATTGGGCAATTAAAAGCAATTTGTATTAAACTCGGCGGAATGGATAATATGAATGCCATTCTTCGTAACGAAATGTCTATTGAGCTCAAAGGAGTCGTTTATAAACTCATCGACAAAAACGGTCGGATAATCCCGATGGCTGACATTAAAAGCAGTGTCTGCGATCCAGACAAGAAGTTTCATCTTGTTCAGCCGGAGATTGATTATACTGAACGTATGGAACGGATCCGCAGATTTTTTCCTGAGCAAAATATTTTATCCGAAAAGGAGTTTCAAACGAGAAGTGAAGCGCTTATTGAGCAACTAAAACAGGCACGAGAGGCTTCTGGAAAAAATGGCGGAAGGTCCGGTGGTGGGAATTCAGTTTTTCCCATTTCAGGGATTTTCCATCAACGCGGTTTGCGAACAGATGGCATTTCTTCCAGAATCCTTGGTTCTTTCCGGTCCGATTGATATGGCAATTGTGATAACGTCTTATCCGGATGTGTTAGTAAAAGATTTTAATACTCCAGGATACGACTGTGCCGCAGTTTCTTGGAAGTCTGCCGACTATTCGTTCGACTTACGGGCTTATTATGACTGGCTTGGCAGTGCGTACGACGACTATTCTTCTGGGGTCGTCTTCCTCGGGTAGTGTAATTTGTTCTTTTGTTCTTTCTCCCTTGGATTCCTTGTCGCTTCGGCGCTTTGAATTCAGGGGATTTTTTATTGCAAAAATTCCCCCAACTTGTTTTTTGTTTTTGGGTAAAATAATTAAGTAACTCTAGTTATTTTTAATAATAGCCAATCCTTAGGAGGAATTGGCGAAGTAAATTATATCCAAAACCGTGAAAATCAATGCTTCTAAGGCTATTTTTTAAGGCCTTGCGCGATTACTTGCGCGATTATCAAAAGTGTGCTATACTTTGAATAACAAATTGACCTGCCCGCAGGGGTCAAATAGAACACTTACTTTTTTTAACTTTTACAGCTTCCTGGGCTGTTTTT
>PFCG01000005.1:28586-31001 GCA_002773095.1 Candidatus Moranbacteria bacterium CG10_big_fil_rev_8_21_14_0_10_35_21 | reverse complement strand
ACTACTACAATACTGAAAGATTACATATGGGTATTCAATTCAAAACCCCAAATTTTTTAATCAAGTGTTTCCAAGCTATTGGATAGAAAACGGATGCGGATAAAAAATGCCAGACACATAAGTTCTGTGTCTGGCTGTTCGAAATAATCTTCCCTCCTTAAAAGGAGGCTTTTTCGGGCATCCCATCGCCATGGTTATGTGTTGGTAATCCTTTGTTATGCCCTTTTTGATTTGCTGCTGCCCCAACCTTCAGGGCATTTCTTTTTTTTAATCTTTTTATGTGATCGTCGTGGTTGCCGCCTGGCAATCCAGAATGACCACTGTTTATTCCGGGTATTTTTCTCATCTTATTTCCTCTCCTTTAAGGGTTAAAAATAAAAAAATATTCCTTACTCAGTCCCAAATCCAGGCCGTCTGGATTTTTTTTCTTCATTATCCACAAGAGAATTTTGAGTCTTTATTTCAGATCCTTTTTTCTTGGTTCCAACTTCACCCCCTTTCTTGGTGTTTTTATTATTGTCTAAATCAGGTTTGCCGGTAAGATTTTTGTTTCTAAGAGAATGCATTGCTATTCCTCCATATAAAATGTGCTTCTGGAAAAGTAGCAAAATATCCTATTAAGGTCAACCTTTCAGTCGAGGACGGTCCTCGACTAGCTTTATACATAAAAATATACGAATGGAAAATCGTGCTTCCAAAATGCGATTTTCCGAAATGAGCGGGTAGGGGGAGTCGAACCCCCGTCCTCAGGTTGGAAGCCTGATGTAATACCGTTATACAATACCCGCTTGTTTTGATCTTAAATTTGTCCCAGTGAACCCTCTATCCAACCCATGATTCTTCTATGTAGCTTTACTCCAAATTCCGAATTGCCATTACTATTTATTGTAATATGAGCGGTTCCATATGGCAACTTTCTTTGTTTTTTCCACGATTTTCCTATGCGCTTATCGATTTGTGTTTTCCTAAACTGCTTAAGTGCAATACCAGTTGTCTTACTCCAAAAATCCAAACTCTTTTTCACATTATTATCTGGGTAAAGATGGACTGCCAAGGTGATATTTCCATTATTCAGCCCACAGCTATTTTTAAACCATTTCATTGCTAATTTTATGACTTCTGGATCTGAATTTACTACTCTAATTATTTCATAAGCTTTTGACCCCTCTCCAATATACAACCCGATTCCCAGCATCCATAAATCCCGATCAGAGATTTTTCCCAATTCCTCTCTGGCCAAAGCTTTAATTTTCGATGTGCTTTCTACTCTCAGATTGTGTTTTATACGCCCTGATTTAAAGGGGCCTTTTTTTATCCTCTCAATAACCTTTTCATTGGGAACAAAAGGAATATCCTTAAACCAACAGCTTAGCGTGCTTTTACTGATTTGCAATTTCTCAGTAATCATTCCGTAGGAATATCCATTTTTCCTCAGTTTCGTAGCTTCTTCTTTTCTTTTATTCATACTCTCATCATAGCATACTATGAATGCCAGTTCAAATATTAAAGCAAGCTCACTTTATATAATCTACTTTTTCAACGTATTTCTATTATATTGAAAAAATACGTTTTGTCCAGAACAACCCCAAAGAAAAAAGCTCGAAATTGAACGCAAGAGCAACTCCACGGAAATGACCTCTTTTCAGGGTTATTTTTTGTATCTTAATTGGCATTTTAATAATCTTTATGATAAAATTTTAGTATAAAAAAATAATATATAAATACATGGTAATTGAAAAAATAGACAAGGATTGGAAGATTTTCAATATCTGGCTTATTACTTCAACTTTAATAATAAGGTTTTTATTACCTATTGTTATAACTACGTTCATAATACAATCTGTGACTAGCCCAATCTTTAATACATTTATAATAATACTACGAATAATTTTCTTTATTACTATAACAATTATTTTTGGGATCTATTCCTATAAATTTTCAAACCAAAAAAGTTATTTATTTTTTGGATTATTTTTTGGCCTACCCATATTATTGGGTCCATTTATAAATGATCGGTTCCTTTGGATTTTAGGAATTGCAATAGGATATGGAACATTAAAACAACTAAAAGATAAAAGCAAAAAAGAATTATCAGCATCCTCAATCGACCCTCAGCAACAAACAAATACTGTTAATTCATAATGTAAAAAATTATATGGAACGAGAATATATATGCGAAAATTGCGCATGGAAAGGTAATGGATATATTAAGCCATCATTTTTTTTATTTGATATATATTTTCAGTGTTTTCCTTTTAGTATTATTGCGGAAGCAGTAGCCGGAAGAAAAATTAATGTCATATGTCCTAACTGTAAAGAAAAAAAGATAAAAATCGAAGTTAAAACTGCGCTGGACGATGCTGGGATTCTTCCAAAAATACGATGGACAACAGCATCAATTATACTATTAGGAAT
>PFCG01000005.1:26987-28555 GCA_002773095.1 Candidatus Moranbacteria bacterium CG10_big_fil_rev_8_21_14_0_10_35_21 | reverse complement strand
TCAATCAGCAGAACCATTAAATTCCTAAAAACCCTTAAAAGGGGTTTTTACTTCTAAACCGCTCGCCAGAGACCGTGAATGTTGCAATAGGCCCGAGCGGAAATTTTCTGATTTGAAAGAGCATTACCGGATTCATCGAGGCATCCCCAGACACAAACGGGCTAAATTCTTTCACTGGTTTCTCTATCTGAAAAATTTGAAAAAACGCTAATCTATGTTATATTTATACCAACATTAATTTTCTATTAAACCGAAATTTATGATATAATTTAACTGTGAAAAAAAAAGCTTTTACTCTTATCGAACTTCTAATTGTCGTTGCTATTATTGGAATACTAGCTAGCGTAGTTTTGGTGAGTTTGAATAGTGGAAGGACGAAAGCAAAAGCAGCAAGAAGTGTGGCACAGCTCAAGTCGGTAAATACGGCGCTAGAAGCTTACTATGCTTCTGAGGGTTCTTATCCTGTGACTGGAAGTATATATGGCAGCTGGGAAGGATATTGTTCTGCTTGGGGCGCCAACTTAGGTCTTAATTGGATACCAGAGCTTAAAGAAGCTGGATTGACCAATGGATCATTACCAATTGATCCCAGAAATAATGGATCCTGTTTTAATGATGAGAAACAATATATATATATGCTTCAACTGGCGAAGGTTATAAGTTAATTTCTATTAACCCGGAAAGTATGCAAGTGCCAAGCAATCTTATTGACCCTGTAAGACCTAATCACGCTTGGGGGTGGTGGACTCCTAATTTTGCTTCACAATAAATATAAAATTATTTTTAAATAATTTTTTAAAAAAGTATTCACCCAAGAGCATGGGATTTGAAATTAAAACATTTTCTTTAAGCCCAGCTTAAACTACATAAATTAATGGTCTCCAAAAAATAAAATTTCTCCTTATAAGGATTTTAATTTGCTTGACGCAATCTTTCTATTTAGGTAAGATAGATTATTCTGCAGAAGCAGAGATGTAATAAAAACCATTTTTCAAAAGGAGGATATACTATGGGTTTTTTAGTAAATTTAGTCAGTCAGTATCAGTTCATTACAATGGTTACTATAGTTATGCTAGTGTTTTTAGGAGAAAAATCTTTTTGCTATACGAATAGGGTTTTCAGTTTCAAAGAATATCCTCCGTGGAAACAGTACTGCTCGCTGGTTTTGCCGGGAATTTTTCTTCCCACAACCGCAGCGCTGACACTCATACTTTTTATATCGATTCTAAAAAGTATAATAGACCTCTTTTAAAATAAAAGAGGTCTATTTCAATATCCCAGTTAACCATTAAACCGCTCGCCAGAGACCGTGAATGTTGCAATAGGCCCGAGCGGAAATTTTTGAAGCCGAAAGACAAAAGTCCGCTTCTGGCGCTTCTCCAGGATTCAAATATTTTCGATAATTTCGTCCGTCAGCCAAAATTTCAATCCAAACGATGTAATGCTTTTCCTCCATTGGATGAGGCACAGAACCCACTTTCACTCGAAAACCATTCCCAGTTTTCATAATTATAGGCACGTGTTTTTCACTGCCCGTATCCTCGCTTTTCTCCATTAACAATTCCATT
>PFCG01000005.1:0-26938 GCA_002773095.1 Candidatus Moranbacteria bacterium CG10_big_fil_rev_8_21_14_0_10_35_21 | reverse complement strand
AATTCCACCACATTCCCGCAAATAGAGCATTTATAAATTTGATCTTTTTCCTTATTCATATTGTTTTTTCTTAATTTTTATTTCTCTTATCTAAATACAAAAAAGTTCCTAATATATTTCCTTTTAAAAAATACTACTCTTTATTTTTGGTTAATTTCAAAATTTCTCTCACCAACAAAACTACAGCTACCCCCAAAAAATAGCTGGCCAAAACATCTGACAGCCAATGCACTCCTAAATAAATACGAGAAAATCCAACCAAAATAATTACAACGGCTAAACCATAAACGATACTTTTTTTCTTTTTTATTTCTTGGAAAAAATCCCAGCTAATAAAAATTAAAGTTCCCAGAAAAGCCATCGCTAAAGTACTGTGTCCACTTGGAAAACTAAACCCGTCTTCCAAAACTATTGCCTGACTAAAAGGAGGCCGCACTCTTTGAATTAAATGTTTCATGACCCAAACTAAAATTTCTGCTCCTAAAAGAGAACTCGCTAGAAAAAGAACATAATTCCATTTTTTTTTTCTTACCCAAATAATAGCTACCAGTATAGCTAAGATTGCGACTACCTCCCATTTCCCAAAGTAAGAAATCCCTATAAAAAAATAATCTAAAAATACAGAGCGAATACTCGGTATAAAATTATTGACATAAAGATCGGCCGTTAAAATATAATTTTCGCCTTTAACTCCAAAAATAATCGCTCCGAAGAAAAGTAAAAAAGCAATAATTATAAGCCAGGAGTTAGATTTCTTGTTTGTGAAATTCATTGGTCGGAGTGCTGGGAATCGAACCCAGTCAACATGGTCCCAAACCATGTGTACTACCGGTATACGACACTCCGATGTTTAATAATATTTTAATAACAACTATTTGCACTGCACCCGCAGGCGGTATACGACACTCCGTCTATGACTATTAGATTAAAATCTATTTTGAATGATAGACTGAAAAAGTTAGGTGGTCAAGCCCTCTAATAACAAAAATCCGCTTATGGCAGACTTTTGTTACTATCTTTTTGAATTAAGATTTATTCAAAAGGCAACTATATATAAGCTATCTTACAGCTTCTTTAAGAGCCTTTCCAGCGGTAAATTTAGGAACGGTCATTGCCGGAATTTGAATTTTAGCCTTAGTTTGAGGATTGATTCCTTCTCTGGCTGCTCGGTTAGAGACTTTGAAGGTTCCAAAACCAGTCAAGGTTACTTTCTCTCCGCTTTGAAGAGCCTTAGTTACTGCTTCAGTGAAGCCTTCGATAACTGCCTCCACATCCTTCTTGGATAGTTCGTTTTTTTGCGAAATACTATTTACCAAGGCGTCTTTATTGATGTTTCCTGCCATTTATATTCACCTTCCTTTCTAGCTTTTCGCCCCTCGGCAAACGCCGATTTAGGCTTTTTTATTTTTTATCTCCCCTTATTCTACTATTTTTGTCTTAAATAAAGCAAATATCATTTATCCACAAGCTAACGAGCATATTCTACAGCTCGAGTCTCTCTGATCACATTTACTTTTACTTCTCCGGGATATTTTAATTCTTTTTCTATTTTATCAGCAATAGCTCTGGAAAGTTTAATGGCGCCCAAATCATCAGTTTTGTCAGGTTTAACAAAAACTCTAATTTCCCTTCCAGCTTGAATGGCATAAGTTTTTTCCACTTCCGGAAAGGATGTTGCCACCTCTTCCAATTCTTTTAATCTTTTCAGATATTTTTCTAGCGTATCTTTTCTGGCTCCCGGACGACTGGCTGAAATAGCATCGGCCGCTGAGATAATCATAGATTCTGGACTTTCAAAAGGATAATCTTCGTGATGAGGTTTCATTGCATTAATTATTTCCTTGGCTATATTGAATTTTTGCAATATTTTAATACCAATTTCCACATGAGTACCTTGCACCTCATGATCAATGGCTTTCCCAATATCGTGAAGTAGTCCAGCTTTTTTAGCTATCTCCACATTGGCTCCCAGTTCCGCCGCCAAAGCACCAGACAAATGAGCTACTTCCAAAGAATGCAGAAGGGCATTCTGACCATAACTAGTTCGATAACGAAGTCTTCCTAAAATTTGAATTAATTTCGGTTCTAACCCAGCCACACCCACATCATAGGCAGCAGCTTCTCCAGCTTCTTTTATTTTTTTTGAAATTTCAGTTTTGGCATATTCTACTGCCTCCTCAATACGAGTCGGGTGAATACGCCCGTCAGAAATTAATTTTTCTATAGCAATTCTAGCAATTTCTCTTCGGGTTGGATCAAAGCCAGAAATTACAATCGCTTCTGGAGTATCATCCACAATAATCTCAATACCGGTCAATCTCTCTAAAGCCTTAATATTTCTTCCCTCTCGTCCGATAATACGTCCCTTCAGCTCATCAGAGGCGATACTAACAGTGCTAGTGGTGACATCAGCAGAATGTGAGCCAGCGTATTTTTGAATCACCTGAGTCATAATATCGCGAGCCTTGCTTTCTAAATCTTCTTGTCCATTCGCTTCTAAATTTTTGATTTTTTTAGCCAAAAAATCACGATTTTCTTCTTCAGTCAGTTGGATCAATACTTTTTTAGCATCATCCTTGGATAATCCGGCAATTTTTTCCAATCGCTTCATTTCTTGCTTGCGAGCCTCTTCAACTTCTTTTCTGATTTGCCTAATTTCCTGAGCTTTATTTTCCAAAGCCAATCTTCCTCGATCTATTTCTTCCATTTTGCTATCCAAACTTATTTCTCTTTTTTCTAGTCTTTCCTCCAAGCGTATGATTTGTCGCTCCCGCTCCTGCTCTTTTTTCTTGGTTTCTTCCAAGATATTTAAGGCTTTATTTTTAGATTCCAATATTAACTCTTGAGACTGCTTTTCTGCATCCTCAATCATTTTTGAAGCTCTTCCCTCAGCAGTATTTAACTGCTTTTTAGCAATTGTTTGACGGGCATAATAACCCAAAACCGACCCGATGACCAAACATAAAAAGACGACTATAAGAATAGTTAAACTTACTTCCATAATATTTTTCTGTATTCATTTGATAAATCATTTTTTTGATTAACCTACTGTTTATCAATATAAATAGTCAATTTTAATAAATTATATGTCTGCATTTAATGTTATTACAATTTTCCCTTTTTGTCAAAGCCACGTAGGAATGATATATTATTAAAGTATTAACCAATGAAATTTATAATTATGAGCAAACCAGTAGTTTTAGTAGTCTTAGATGGATGGGGTCTTGGTAAAAATATCAAAGGCAATGCTATCACATCGGCCAATCCACCCACTATAAAAAAAATGGACGCCAGTTACCCTCATTGTGCCTTGCAAGCTTCCGGAATTTCAGTGGGATTGAATTGGGGTGAAGTCGGAAATTCTGAAGTCGGTCATATGACTTTGGGCGCCGGTAAGATTATTTATCAAAATATGCCTCGCATTACCATGTCTATCCAAAGCGGAGAATTTTATCAGAATAAAATTTTTTTGGAAGCGATGGCTAACGCTAAAAAAAATAATTCCTCTCTTCATTTAATGGGGTTAGTAGGAAATGGAGGCGTGCATTCATATATTGACCATCTTTATGCTCTTTTGGAAATGGCCAAGAAAGAACAAGTAGAAAAAGTTTATATTCACGCTTTCACTGACGGGCGAGATTCATCTCCTAATGCCGGTGCTGAACTACTTCAAAAAGTAACCAAAAAAGCTCAACAAACAGGCGTCGGAAAAATTGCTTCAGTTTGCGGTAGATATTTCGGAATGGACCGTAACAATAATTGGGATCGTACTCAAAAAGCTTATAATTTGCTCACTCAAGGCAAGGGAGAAACCATCACTAGTCCAGCCGATTATCTAAGAGCGTCCTACAAGAAAGAAATTTTTGATGAACATATTGAGCCAGCTGTGGTTACTGAAAATGGTAAACCAGTAGCTATCATTCAAGAAAATGATTCTCTAATTTTTTTCAATTTCCGTGAAGACCGGGCGCGTCAAATCACTCAAGCTTTTATGGCTCCTGATTTTTCAGGATTCAAAAGAGAGCCAATAAAAAACTTGTATTTTGTGGCTATGGTGCAATATGAAGAAAATTTAAAAACCAATGTGGCTTTTCCGCCCGTTAAAATAACCGAATCTTTAGGTAGCATTTTAAGTGATAATCATAAAAAACAACTCCGTATTGCGGAAACAGAAAAATTCGCCCATGTCACTTATTTTTTTAATGGCGGTGATGAAAAAACTTTTCCTGGAGAGGAAAGAGTCATTATCCCCTCAGCCGCCACAGATGTTTTTGATAAAGTTCCCGAAATGAAAGCGCGGGAAATTACTGACAAAGTAATTGAGTTAGCTGGGAAAAATGATTACGATTTTATCTTGATCAATTATGCTAATGCCGACATGGTTGGCCATACTGGTAATGAAGAGGCTACTATTGAAGCGGTGAAATCAGTAGATCACGCGCTGGAAAATCTCATTCCTTTTATTCTTTCCAAGGGTGGCTGTTTGTTAATCACGGCTGATCACGGTAATGCGGAAGAATTGAAAAATAATTTAACCGGAGAAAAAGATACTGAGCATTCTCTTAATCCGGTACCGATTTGGTTTATTAGTCCGGAAAATCATAGCGATACTCCCCGAGCAGAAGAAAGCTCTGACCCAGCCGGTCTCCTGAGCGACATAGCTCCAACTATTTTAGAACTTTTGGAAATCAAAAAACCGGAAGGTATGACCGGAGAAAGTTTGTTGGAGATATTGAAATAATCTTACAGAGACACAAGGCCCCCAATTTTTGGAGGCTTTTTTATTATTTAAATCATCCAGCGCTAACTCTGCGGCTTGAGAAGAAACGTTAAACTTTTTGGCAATACTGTCAGCAATATATGAGTTAACCATTTTATCATTAATATTTTGCAATTTATATTTTTCTATTATCTCCTTTTTTTCACCCAATAGAATATCTCTGGGTAACAAAAAATGGCTAGCAAATTTATTAGCTTGAGCTTCCAGAAAAGAATATTGTTTTTCTGGAATATTATTAATGAAAGCAATAACATCTTCAATGCTTTTTATGCCAAAACTCGAGAATAATTCTTTATGCAGGATATAATGTCCAAGTTCATGCGCCAATGAAAAATAAATGCGATTTGTTTCATTATATAAGTAGCTGTCCTGATCAACCAATATAGATGCAAAATTAGAGCTTATTTGACTATCCACACTACACAATTTAAAAAGATTTGGAATTGGAATAATTTTTATTTTTAACTTTATTTCAACAATAGCTTCTACTTCAACTGGAATCGTATTTCCCCAAAATTTTTTCCTAAAATCGTCTGCTTTTATTTTTATTTCATCGATCCTAATAAAGGGAACTGTTATATTTTTGTATTTCATTTTTTCTATGCATTCTTAATTAAATTAATCATATTATCAATTTCTTCTTTATTAGGTTTACGATTTTTTAAAGTCCTAAAGAACGCCGGCAAGGCAGCCACTAAGTCCTTTTCTTCCATAATTTCAAACGGGATTATACTTTGGGCAACATTGGCGTTATAGATAAATCCATAAAATTCTTTACTGTCTTTTTTAAGCCCCAATGTCCTCGCCCATAATTCCAGAGTTTTTCTATCAGAAGGTGGGGCAATTTTACCTCTTTCAATTTTACTCCAATTGCTCGGATCATAATTGACTTTTCGACACATTTCCCTTAGTGTAAGCTCTTTTTTAATTCGGATCTCATATAGAAGTTTTCCGAATTTTTTTAGATTTTCGCTAGTTTTCATAGAGTTTATTTTAATATTTATACTTGTGGTATAATTTTACCACATACATAAATACTGTCAAGCAATATGAAATATTTCAAAAAACCAGCTCTTTACTGAGCTGGAAAAATTATTATTTTTTATTTACAATGTGATTTCTATCTTGTTCCCCATTTTCCATCACTTATGGTTGCAATTGAATATAATCTAGTTGGAATTAATACGAAAACATGAATAAATCCATAGGCCACAAACCTTAGAAATCCGAAATCTTTCGTTCTGTATATTCCGTAAACTGAGCTCAACAAGGCAATGCCTATTAGAATTGCCAGATATTTCCAGATATTATCCGTGCTAATAAATATTGATTGAACAATCACCATTATAAATGCAAACACAAACATGAGTGGAAGAAAAAATTGCATTATAAGCTCATAAAGCATATAAAAATGATGCTTATGAACATGTTTAAGCGTCCAAAGCATTTCACGATAAAAACTTTCCAGACAATTATTAAGTCGCTGCGGATCTTCATTGAAACAAGGGACTATTACACTAACACTCATTTCGTGATTTTGATGAAAATCAACGAATTTTTTGGATTTTTGTTTTTGATGTTCTCTGTGAGCAAAGAACATCTGAATCAATATATGGGATATCGCAAAAAACCCGTATATTGATAGAAAAATACTTATTTTTTCCATAATAAAACGACTTAATAATTAAGTCGCCAAGTAGTTCCCTTGAAAATAATTTCCTAAGTGGACAGCCCGACAGATACCACACTTAAGAAAACACCGAAGTGCCTCAATCGCGTGCATCGGACCGCCCACGCAAATTACGATTGAGACTACCTTATAACTAAAAACTTCGGTGCATTATTTAAATGTGGTATCAAATAAAAGATAGTACCAAAACAATAAAAAAGCAAGGGTGTATAAGGAGATAACTCAAAACAAAAAAACCTCCCAATTTCTCGGGAGGTTTTTTCTAAAAACTATCAACTAAGAACTAAAGACTTTATTTAATAATCTTATCCACTACTCCATATTTCTTGGCTTCTTCCGCGCTCATAAAATAATCGCGTTCTGCATCTCGTTCTACTTTTTTCAGTGATTGACCAGTATGCTTGGCTAAAATTTCATTCAGACTTTGTTTGATTTTGATAATATGTTTGGCGTGAATATCAATATCGGTGGCTTGCCCTTGGGCTCCCCCCATCACCTGATGAATCATTACTTCTCCATTGGGTAAAATATTCCTTTTGCCCTTTTTCCCAGCCGCCAGAAGCAAAGCCGCTGCTGAAGCTGCCATTCCTACACAAATAGTAGATACATCGGATTTAACATATTGCATAGTATCGTAAATAGCTAAGGCTGAAGTAACTTGGCCACCAGGAGAATTGATATATATTTTGATATCTTCTTTGGAGCTTTGAGAATCCAAAAAAAGTAATTGAGCAATGATGGAATTAGCCGAAATATCATCAATCATCCCTCCCAAAAAAATTATTCGATCTTTTAAAAGCCGAGAATAAATATCATAGGCTCTTTCCCCATAACTGGTTTTTTCGATAATAGTAGGAATTAAATATTGATTTTTCATAATTTTTTCTAAATTATATTTTTTCTAGCATCTCAAAAGCTTGTTCATTTTCCAGATTGCCCTTTGTGTAATTATACAACTTAGCCATATCAATATTCTTCTTCGCGTCTTTGATTCCCTTGTAGCTAACTAACATTTTATTCATCTCGGCTTCAATAGCCTTGGAATCCACCTGAATATCTTCTTGTTTAACAATTTCTTTCAAGGCTAAGGCGGACATAATTCTCTTTTCCGCTTGCGGTTTCCATTCTTTTTCCAAATCTTTTTTTTCTTTCTTTAGCTTAACTAAATAACTATCCAAATTCATACCCATCGGTTGCAATTGATATTCAAATTCTTCCAACATACGCTTAAGTTCCTCTTCCACCAAAACTTCCGGCAACTCTGCTTTGGATTTTTCGATGATTTTATCCATATATTTCGTTCTCTTCTCATCTTTCATTTTATGCCCTTTTTCATGAGCCATTCCTTCTTGCAAATTTTTCTTAAGCTCAGATAACTTTTCAAACTTACCCATGGATTTAGCGAAATCATCATTTAATTCTGGAGCCTGACGTTCCTGAACTAAAAGCATTTTAACTTTAAAAACCGCTGGCCGACCAGCCAAATCTTTTTTATGATAATCTTTTGGAAAAGGCAATTCAAATTCTTTTTCTTCATTTTCTTTCATTCCGATAATATTTTCTTCAAAACCAGGAATAAAAACTCCCCGTCCGATTATAAGAGGATGCTTTTTAGCCGCTCCACCTTCGATAGGCACATTATCCATCAACACTGTAAAATCCACCTCTACGCTATCATTTTTTTGAGCCGGACGATTAACAGTTACCAACTTTACTCGACTATTAGCTAAACGATCCAATTCTAATTTCACTTCTTCTTCAGTAACTTCCGGTTTTTTAGCTTTATATTCTTCGTTTACTTTTTTGATTTCTTTTTTGTAATCTTCTTTTACTTCAGCTTCGGGAACCACGGCCACTTCAGCTTGATATTCCAGTGGTTTTTTTTCTACCACTTCTTCCATTTTAATTTCCGGATGACCAATAATTTCCAGCTTATTTTCCGTGACAAAATCAGCATAGCTTTTGGAAACTGCTTTTTCAGCTGCTTTGTTAAGAATCATTCCTTTCCCTATTTTTTGTTCCACTAATCTTCTCGGGGCTTTTCCCGGACGAAATCCGGAAATTTTCATTTCCGCAGAAATTTCTTGAGTGGCTTGATCCAAATACTTCTCCCATTTCTCCCATGGAACAGCCACTTTAAAACTGATTTTTGATTGAGCTAACTTTTTAATTTCAGACATAAGATATTAAATAATAAAAACTAATTATATGCGTGCATAATTGTTTACAATAAACCGGCGATAAGAAGGGCTACGATGTTGATAATCTTAATCATTGGATTAATAGCTGGTCCAGCAGTGTCTTTGTAGGGATCGCCTACTGTGTCTCCCGTAACAGCTGCTTGATGAGCCAAAGAACCTTTGCCTCCGAAATTTCCTTCTTCAATATATTTTTTAGCATTATCCCAAGCTCCACCTCCACTAGTCATAGAAATAGCCACAAAAATTCCGGTAACAATTGTTCCTACCAATAATCCTCCCAAGGCTTCCGGTCCCAAAATAAAGCCCACTAAAATTGGCGCCAATACTGGTATAATAGCTGGCACAATCATTTCTTTAATAGCTGCTTTAGTCACGATATCCACACTAGTAGCATAATCTGGCTTACCAGTGCCATCCATAATCCCTTTGATTTCTCTAAATTGACGACGCACTTCTTCCACGACAGCTCCAGCTGCTTTGGAAACCGCTCTCATACAAATAGATCCAAAGATATAAGGAATCATTCCTCCAATTAGCAATCCCACCAAAACATTCACGTCACTTAAACTAAAATTCAAAATTATTCCTCGATCCACAAACTCTTGCATATAGGAAGCAAAAAGAACCACGGCTGCCAATCCGGCTGAAGCAATGGCATAACCTTTAGTAACCGCTTTAGTAGTATTGCCTACTGCGTCTAAAGCATCGGTTACGTTGCGCACATCTTCTCCTAGGTTGGCCATTTCCGCTATTCCACCAGCATTATCAGTAATCGGACCAAAAGAATCAATAGCCACAATGATACCCGCCATAGACAACATACTCATCACAGCCACTGCTACTCCATACAAACCAGCCATCCAGAATGAAGCTAAAATTCCTAAAACAATCACCATCACTGGAACAGCGGTGGATTCCATACCCACTGCTAAACCCATAATAATATTGGTACCATGTCCGGTTTTGGAAGCTTCGGCAATAGATTTTACCGGTCTAAATTTTTTGGAAGTATAATATTCAGTCACAATAACCATACCAGCCGTCACTAAAATACCTATTAAAGCTGATAAATAAATATTTTGAAAACTATAAAATCCATTATCAGCCATAATCATTTTAGTAATCGGATAAAAAAGAGCTAATGCAATTAAAGAAGAAGCAATTAGTCCTTTATAAAGAGCGCCCATAATATTAGTTTCCCCTTCCGATTTATTTTTTTCTGTTGGGCTAATGCGCACAAAATAAATACCTAATATAGAAGCCACTATAGAGGCCGCTCCAATAGCTAATGGATAAAGCACCGCATTTTCAAAAGAAGAAAAAGTGAGTGAACCCAAAATCATAGCAGCAATAGCGGTCACAGCGTAAGTTTCAAAAAGATCAGCCGCCATTCCAGCGCAGTCTCCCACATTATCTCCCACATTGTCCGCAATCACGGCTGGATTTCTTGGGTCGTCCTCTGGAATTCCAGCTTCTAATTTGCCTACTAAATCAGCACCCACGTCAGCCGCTTTGGTAAAAATACCTCCGCCTAATCTAGCAAAAACCGAAATTAAACTACCTCCAAAACCAACTCCAATTAACGCTTTTAAATCCCCAGTCAAAGCATAAAATCCGGCTACTACCAGTAAGCCTAATCCCACTACCAATAGTCCTGTGACTGCTCCGCCCTTAAAAGCTAAATCCAAAGCTTTATCTAATCCGCTCTTAGCTGCTTCGGCTGTTCTGACATTAGCTCGCACCGCTACATTCATACCTATATATCCAGCTAAAGCAGAAGCGGCTGCTCCAATTAAAAATCCTAAACTAGTATTTAGATTGATAGCAAAATAAAGAATGAGGGCAATAAAAATTGCCACTATCCCAACTGTTTTATATTGACGATCCAAATAAGCTTTAGCTCCTTCCTTAATTGCTTCAGCAATCTCTACCATTTTACCTTCTCCAGGAGAAGATTGATTAACTTTCCATCCCAGATAAATCGCAAATAAAATGGACACCAGGGAAGCTAAGATAGCATAACTTTCTATTGACATGTTTTTATAAATTAATGATTAGTTAATTACTTTTTATCTTCTTCTTTTTTGGTTTCTTCTTTAATTTCTTCAACTACTGGTTCCGCGACTACTATTTCACCATCCGCTTTCATACCCACAATATCAATTTTCCAACTGGTTAATTTAGCTGCTAATCTAACATTTTGTCCTTTTTTACCGATAGCCAGAGAAAGTTGATCTTCCGGCACGCTCACTGTAGCCTCCATTTTTTCTTCATTCACTTCTACATTCAAAACTTTAGCCGGACTAAGCGCGGTGGCAATAAATTTTTTGATATCTTCATCCCAAAGAACGATGTCAATTTTTTCTCCCCCTAATTCATCAATGACCGCCTGCACGCGAGTTCCTTTCTGACCGACACAAGAACCAATGGGATCAATGCCTTCTTCGGTAGAAGCCACTCCAATTTTGGTTCTTTCTCCAGCTTCCCGAGCTACCGCTTTAATGACTACGGTACCAGCAAAAATTTCCGGCACTTCCAATTCAAAAAGTTTTTGCACCATATTAGGATGAATGCGACTTAAAGTAATTCCGGGACCCTTATATCCGGCTTCTACTTTTTCCAAATAAACTTTTACCCTTTGTCCAATACGATAGCGTTCGCGAGCAATTTGTTCTGAAGGAAAAAGAACTCCAACAGATTTTCCTAAATCAATAAAGACATTCATACCTTCCATTCGTTGAACCACTCCGCTCACTACTTCGCCTTCTTTATCTTTATATTCTTCATACATAGCATCTCTTTCGGCTTCACGAATTCTCTGAATAATAACTTGCTTAGCTGTTTGAGCAGCTACTCGTCCATAATCATCCTTAGTTTCTAATTTTATTTCGATAATATCCCCCACCTTGGCGCTTTTTTTTATTTTTTTAGCTTCTGCCACAGTCAAATCACGCTCGGGATTATAACGGGGTAATTTTTCCTCATCTTCCTCAGAAGTTTCTTTTTTGGATTTTATTTCTTTTTTCGCTTCTCTGGGTAATTTTTTTCGTTCTTCCGCTTCTTTAGCTTTTTCTTCTTTTTCTTCTTCAGAAATAAACTCTCGGGTAGTTTCATCTACCACTTCTTTGACCAACAAAAACTTGGCTCCGCCGGTTATTTCATCAAATACCGACTGGATATTCTGACCTTTTTTTCCATAGTCCTTTTTATAGGCCGCCGCTAAAGCCGCTTCAATAGTTTCTATTACCTTTTCTTTGGAAATTCCCTTTTCCTCACACAATTGAGAAATGGCGCTTCCAAAATCTCCCTTTTTTCCGTCAGCTTCTTCGCTCCCAGCTGTCTTTTTTCGTCTTGGCATAAAATTAAATTAATTATATTGATTAAAAAAAGTTCGCTTAGCTGCGAACTCTGTCATCCCGTATCTTCTTGTCTCTATCCTATCACCTAAAAGGAGAATTGTCAACAACGTTTGACTTTTATCTACATTTATTCTAGTATTCAGTGTTATCAGGAGTCTGGTAATATGGCTTCATTAAGCCATTAGTATATTAAAAATTAGAAAAAACAATACCTTATATAAAGGAGGATGTCATGGAAGAAGAAAAAGCAAAGGAAGAAACAGAAGGAAAGGAAAAAAAAACGCACAATAAGTTACATACAGCTCTTACTGCACTGGTAATGTTACCTATTTTAGGTGATGTTTTTAAAAAAATTGGTACAGTAATAGCCGAAAAAGGGGTAGACCTTGCTGGGGAAAAAATCTCACAAAAACTTGGTTTAGATGTTGATAATTCAGGAAAGGGCCTCGCAGACGAGATTATTTTCACTGAGGTATCACTCTCGGACAAGCTTAAGCCTAATGAAAAACAAGCCATTGAAAAGTTTGAAGATTATTTGGCCAAATTCCCTGAACAAGGAGCGGAAAAGCTTGTTGCTTTTCATGTCTTCGTTGCTAAGGGAGCAGACGAAAATTCTAAAAAGGCCAAGAATATCAACAAGGATGCAAAAAATAGTCTTGAAACTGCTTACGAGATTAGGAATATCAACTGGGGAGTCAGTTTCTTAAAAGAACTCCTAGCAAAAACATCCAACAAAAAAAAGATAAAATTTCTGGAAAATCGCGGAGTTTTTTCTACCGTTTCAAAACCTTCCAAGATTAAGAAAAAGCTATCTGAATTGCCAAAAAAAGTAAAGGATTGGCAAGAAGATAGCTTAAAACCAGCTATGGAAGAAAATGCTGAAAACTTGAATCAGCAGACATTAAGTTTAAAAGAAAAAGCAATAGCATTCAGAGATAGACAAAAAAATAACTTAAACTAAAAAAGGAGTTAAACCAATGTTACTATCTATACCCATATTAATAGTTTTTGTTTGCGTAAGTTTAATGCTATATTTTGCAAATAATTTACGTAATCAAATTATTGATGTAGTAACTGCTGGAGCACTTGGAGCCCAGGGATTATTTCATTGGTCAATAACTGCTCTCAGAAATGCATGGACAAACATAAGTCCTCGAGTGCGTAGAATACGTAGAATATTATTTCTATTCACAGCTTTATGGTTTTTAACCGTAATTGGATTGGGGATTTATGGAAATGCCCTCGGGTCATCAATTGTGATTGCAATTGTTTTTCCAGTATGGTGTATCTTACTTATTCTATCTCCGCTAATTGTGGCATCTGCCTGCGGAGCTGGGAGAATAAGGACGTCTTTCTGCAACATATTCAGAATCGTAAATATACCAACGACTGTATTATTAATCATTTTCGGACTCCCTTTTCTAATAGGGATGTGTTCTCCGGAATTTAATACAAGTCTTTGGAGATATATAGGAAACAAAACGCTAGAAGGATCCAATAGTCTCAACAAAGGTTCCTTAAATAGTGAACCGGAAAGTGGAATTTTTGGAACCGTTTCTGAAAATACTACTTTATACAACGACAATAACAGTCCTTTCAAGAAGATTGAGAGGGGCATGTTTGTCAGGGTGCTTGATCTTGAAGGCAAAAAAGCCAACAGGGAAAGCGAGGGGCTAACTTATGTGATGACTCCAAATGAAGATGGAGATTTCATAAAAGGATCCCGCGGATATATCCCATCACGAAAAGTGAATTGGGATAGAAAAGAATCAACTGCTTCAGTAAAGCCGTCTGAACCGGATAGAAATGTTGTTTTCAACATCAATGTTCAACAGCCGGCACAACAACAAGTTGCAACATTCGCACCGGCGCCCAGAGTTTCTACTCCGGAAATTTCCGGCAGATGGGAACTTTCTTGGGGAGATGACGGCATATTGGATGTAGACACTTCCATTCAAAATAATGAACTATTGATGGTTGGTCACTATAATGATGGGAGATCTACAATTTTCAAGGGCACAAGATATGACATAAATAGTCCATTTGAAGGTAATTGGATTATGGAAAAAAATGACAGAACCTTCTCTGGTGACTTTTCTATAAAATTTATAGATAAATTAGCCACCGGTCAACTTGCCACTGTCCATCGAGGTAATGTCTATAGTCTAAAAGGCAAGAAAATATAAACGGTTTTAGAGGCCTCTATTTTACCACCCAAGGAGGTGATAAATAAAAAAATCCGGTCAGTTTTAACAAACTACCGGCTTTTTTTTTCCTAAATTTCTAAAATACACCCTTGGCTTCCAGAGCATACTGAATAGCCTGAATAATAACGAACGAAGCTAAGACCAGGGTGATACCAGCAACAGAATAAAGCATATTTTTCTTCGCAGTTTCCATCATTTCATCATTACCAGAAGCAATGATGTATTGGACACCAGAAATAACAAAGCCAATCAAAGCTACTACTCCAACTAAGCCCAGTAACCAGTTTAAAAGATTCATTAATATTGCTCTGATGCCACCATCGGGATTGGGCAAACCGATTTTATCTAAATCCTTAAGTATATCTACGTTTGTATTTTCATTACTATCGGAAGCGACATCATCATTTTTATTTTTATTTGGATCTGGTGCTATATCTTCAGCATAACTAATAAATTTAGCTGGACCTTCCGCAAAAGCTGCGGCCGCATTACCATAAATCCCGCCACTTGAGATTTTAGAGCAAGAAGAAGTTAATTTTTTAGCAATGACATCATTACCCGTCTCACAATCTAACTTCATAGCACTTAAATAGTCTGAAAGAGTTAAACAATCCTCCTCCCCGTATTCCGGCTCACATTGATTTTTTAATCCTATTTCATAATTTATAGGATCACAATTTTTATTATTCTTATCACAAGCAGAATCTACTGCCGCATAAGCCTTGCTAATAAAAACCAAAGTTAAAAATAATAATCCTAGCAATAAAAGTCTTTTTTTTATCTTCATTTTGTTTTATTTAAAAATAAGAAGATCCTCGAAGAGCATAATCAATTGCTTGAATAACCACGAAACCAATCAAACCTACTAAAACTCCTACTATGGAGAAGGTCATCGCTCTTTTAGCTTTGGTAATCATTTCATCATCTCCAGTAGAAGTCAGATAGATTGTTCCGGAAATTATAAAACCGATTATGCCTAGCAGTCCAAAAATTCCTAGCATCCAGCTTAAAACATTTCTTACAATTCCACTGACCGATCCTTCTGGCAATCCGAATCCAGCAATACTACTAAGACTCCACCCTCCATCTCCAGAAACAGTTTTAGACTTTTTCTTTTTAGTTTTAGTTTCTCCAGAGTCATCGATTGGCAACTCTGTAGCATCATTAGTAGCCGTGACTGTGGTTTTATTATCCGTTGAATCCGTTTTAAAATAATCAGCTACAGTTGGCTCTGCATCATCTGACAAACCATATTGATCTGATGCTACTGCATAATCATCCTCACATTGTGTTTGTGTTTTTCCCAAATTACTGACATCACAAATTAAACCGTCTTCTTCTTCGTCTTTACAAATTCCCCATTCACTACCATTTCCATATATACAACAATCATTTTCTTTTTTTCCAGAACAACTTGAAATATTATCAGAATTATCCGTTACAGTTGTTTTTTTAGTATTACAATATATAGTTCTCCACCAAGGATTATCGCAAGCTCCCACTCCTTTATCTGCATCAAAACAATAATCGCCTTCATTTTTATCAGTGCAAACATTAGCCGCATTGGCTGAATTAACAAAAAACAAGCTAGCTATAAAAATTATGGCGCTAAAAATAATTAAAGTTTTTGTTTTCATTATTATTTAAATTAAAAACTACCACCAGCGGAAAGAGCTCTGTCCACCGCTTGTAGAATGACTAAGCCTAAGAGTCCTACTACCACTCCCACAATAGACCATTTCATTCCGGCCTTAGCCTTGGTTATCATTTCGTCATCTCCAGCTGCTAGCAGATACATAATTCCTGCGATGACAAATCCGACTATCCCAATTAACCCGAAAATGCGTAAAGACCAATTAACAATATTGGCAACTATGCCATAAATAGATCCAGATGGCAATCCATAGCCTTCATAATTACCTGGATCCCAACTGCCATCACCGTCATTTCCATAGCCTGATCCAGATCCAATGTTAACTCCTAAACCTAACCCCCAATCAAATTCAGCAAAAGCAAACGTCGGAACCAAAAAAAGCATTAGCACCAAGGCAACTAAAAATTTCTTCTTCATTTTTTTATATTTAATATTTATGTTTTATTGATTTCATTATACCACAATTTGAAAAAAATTGTTTTAGTAAAAACAAAAACGGCCTGTGGATAACCATAGCCGCTTTTGTTTGATATATATACCTAAAAAATTAGAAAGTGGTAGTAGAACCTCCCAACATAGAGTTAGCCGCTTTAACAATTACCAATCCTAGCAAAGCCACTACTACTCCAATGATGGACATCATCATCGCTTTTTTAGCTGTAGCGATTCGATCGTCGTCTCCTGCTGCAGTTAAATAAAGGATTCCAGCAATTGCAAAACCAATTACTCCTAACATTCCCACTAAGCCCAACAACCAATTCATAATACCTTGCACTATCTCAAAAATACTACCAGTTGGAAGATCTGTCCCTCCTCCTACATCTGAACTAAATTGGGCTAAGGTTAAAGCCGGAAAAGCCAGTGCTGCTGCTGAAACTGCCATAGCTACTTTTTTCATTTTGTTTTTCATATAACACCTCCTTTCATTTTATTCCGTTGAAATTTTTATAATTTTATTTTACAAAAACTTCAACTTATATTTTTTATTTCAAATTCCTTTCAATTTTTATGCTACTCCCAATAAATTAGCTACCTGTCTAACAATTATCGACGCTGCAAAAGCAATAGCAATCCCAATTAGCGAAGAAGTGATGATGGTTTTGGCTTTATTAATTCGATCCTCATCGCCGTAGGCAGTTAAATAAAATACTCCACCAATAACTAATCCGATTATACCAATTATCCCAATCACTGACAATAAAAGAGTTAATATTCTTTCGGCTACCTCTTTTATAGTGAGTGCCTTAGCTACAATATCATCAGCATTTTTTCCTGCTTGTCCGCCTAAAATAGTTTTTATTTCTTTCAAGAAGGTCGGCGCCGCCAAAGCCAAGGATAAACCGATGACTGCTCCTCCAATGGTTGACTTGGCGCGATTAATCATTTCTTCATTGCTGGAAGATAGCATATACATTATGCCTCCGACTACAATAAATATAACTGCAATCATTACTATGATGCCTTGAAGATTACCAAGCAGGGCGTTTAAGACTTCTGAAACAGTGGTAAATTTTAGAGGATTAGCAAATTCTACAGTTCCTCCAGTGGGAGTTTTTTCCTTAGTATCATCTACTTTACTACAATATCTATTTTTTATACTTGTTGGACATTTTTTTTCTTTTAGAAATAATCCATCTTCATCTGTGCCTCCAGGGCAATTAGATTCGACTATATCATTTTTACAATTATCAGCACCCTTATTGCCATTTTTAACATCATACACACAGCATCCATCGGCGCTAGCTGAACTAATACCTAGAAATAAAAATGTCATTAGGAAAGTAATAGCTAAATAATAATATTTATTTTTCATTTTATTAAAAAAATTAATTAGTTGATACTTGGGTTATTTGAGCCGTGCCTATTTTTATTGCATCCCGAACAGAAGCTCTGCCTTTATTCACGCTATCAATCATTTCCGCCATAATACCTTCAATGGTTTCGGAATCTTTTTGACGCCAACTTTTAGCCGTTAAATTAGCTTCGGCAATCACTCCCAACTTAGGATCGGTTTTTTGAATTTCAATTAAATCTTTTCGGCCAGCTGGTTTTTCCGTTTGCATAAGATAACTAATAGCTGGATCAAAATTAGCCGCAAAAACCTGTTTGCCGGAAGGATCTTTTCCCATTGTCAAAGGGTCCGGCTTAGCCGTCATAAATTTTATTAATTCCCAAGCTTCTCTCATCCGTGTTTCATTGTCCACTGGTGGTAAATTATTATTAGTATTAGCATTAGCTGATTTATTTTTAGCTACGGCATAAGCCCAGTAGTCAGCATAATTAATTTTAGCATTACCACCTAATTGTGGAACTGGAGCCACAGCAAAATTTAATTTGGGCGCTTTACTAATAATAGCCTCAATATTCCAAGCATAGCTTAGCATCATAGCTACCGATCCCTCGCTAAAAGCATCTATGGAATAATGTAAACTTGGATTCCAGGAATAAACATCTCCACCATTTTTAGCAAATTGAGTATAAAATTCCAGAGCGTTTTCTCCTGGGAAAATAATTCCGTCGCCCTTTTTAATCGTTTTATCCATTTTGGAAATTCCTGAAGTTTCATCAATCATTTCTGTTCCAGTTTGAAGCATTAAAAGATTAAGCACATCAGTAGATCGATTGATATTATAGGCTGTTCCCATAGCTGCCCCCGATTGAACAATTCGTCTATATTGATCAAATTTAGTCAGTTTTTTGACATCTTCCACAAAATCCTTCCAATTTCCGGGAGTGGCAGTAAGGCCGGCTTCATTAAAGAGATCTTTATTATAAAATAAACCCAAAGAATCTACACTCATAGGTGCCGCATAAATTTTATTTTGATAAAGAAAATCACTTACCACCACATCCACAAAATCATTACGAAATTTTTGCTCATTCAAAATATCTTGAGGCGCCGGTAAAATTTTGTCTCCAAACATTGGCAACCAATCATTATTTACCAAAAAAATATCCGGTCCCTGCCCGGAAGCGAGCGCTTCCAAAATATCTTTTTTGTAAGTATCGTTAGTCAGTTTTTTATAGATTATTTCCACTACTTGTGGATTAGCTTTCCGATAATTTTCAAAAATATCTCTATAAGCATCCTGACTATCAAAAAGACCCCAGATCTCTAACTTTAAAGCGTAGGGTTTGAGGTTGGCACTTTTAAACCCGCATCCAGCCACTACTAACGAAACCACCAAAACCAAAACTATTGTTCCAATTTTATTTTTATATTTCATTGATTATTTTTTGAAATTACTAGGCCATAATGAAAATCTCCGGCCTCAATATTTTTTATTATTTTAAATCCATCCTGCTCCAAAATATTTTTCATTTCCTCTTCGGAAATTCGAGTGTCCTTTTTTGGTCCAAGCGAAACATTAGTGGATTTCCATTCAATAATTAAAATTTTGCCTTCTGGTTTTAAAATTCTTTTGGCTTCTCCTAAAATAATTTTTTTGTCTTTATTCTGAAAAAGAATATCTTTTATAATCACCCAGTCCGCGCTAATTGCCTCTAACCCGGACCCATTAACTTTTTCTAGATTAGCCCTTTTAGGAATTACATTATTAATTCCTAAATTTTTGGCACGACTTTCTACGGCTTCCAGTTTTTGAGAAACAATATCTAGAGCATAAACCATTCCACCTTCGGCTACTTTCTGAGCCAAAGGCAAAGAAAAATGACCAGGACCACAACCAAAGTCAGCAATGTTCATTCCCGGTTCAATTTCCAGTTGATCAATAATTTCTTGCGGACGAATAAATTTCATCGCCATCAAAGTTTCGGTTTTTGTTTTAGCGTTTTCAGTTTCTTCCATTAAATTATATTAACGATTGAAAGCTTATCTATATTTTACAATAAAAAGGAAAAATGGCAAAATGAATAAATACTGGCGAAGATATATGGAGAGTTAACAGACCACCGCTTTCAGCGGGGCCCCGACATATTTATTTTAATAAGTATGTCGGTGGGTGGTTAAAATAGAAAAGAAGGAAGGGTGGCTGAGCGGTTGAAAGCACAGGTTTCGAAAACCTGCAGAGGAGCAATCCTCTCGTGAGTTCAAATCTCACCCCTTCCGCCAAAATTGAAAATCGGAATCGGAAGCCGAAATGGGGTCGGCACGAAGTGCCGACACAAATGTATTCCCCCCACAAAATCCTGAATCTGAAAGGATTCGCCACGCTCCGCGAAAGCAATAATGGAAGCTGAAAAAGCAGATATGGAAATTGTAAAATTAGAGCTAGAGGCAAAAATTGAACAGGAAAAAACTGAGCAAGCAAGAATCGAACAAGAAAAGAAGCAAGCAGAGGAAGATAAAGAAAAAAAGCTAGCGGAAGAAGAAGCAGCCGCAAAAAAAGCGAGTGCCCTTTCTGCTCAAGCAGCCGAAAATAAGAAAAAAATACAAATACAACAATGTTTGGACAGAGTTGAGGATTGGTATTCAGATGCCGCTAGCGATATCACTTATTCCTCAAATGCAATGGATATTCTTAATAGTTTAGGAGATAGAAGAAATCAACTACGAAATGAATGTTATAAATAAAATATGCTTTTACTACTAGGAATAATTCTATCGATTGCGAGTTATAAACTTTATAGGTGGAAAACTAAATCGTAAGAAGCAGTTTTTAAAAGACATCATGCTTTTTATTAAAAAGTAACGAATAAATCAATTAAATAATCATAAATTTATGATGCTAAAATCCAAAGGGGATAATCAAAAAGTAATAAAGGCATTTGCAATTACCACAGTTATTTCCCTAATACTGGCGGTCGGTATTTTAATATTAACTGATTCATTCCCGTCTGGTTCATATTCATCTGATTCCTATATAATACTTTGGGCATTTATTTTTTTAGCAGTCTTGTTTGGACTGATTGCGGGAACCTATAAATATAATAAAATCAAAGAAGATATAGGATGTAATGAAAAGAAAATATCCCCCGAAGAAGAATTAAAGAATCAGATAGAGAATTATTATAATCTTGGCATATTCGAATCAAAAAAGGGGCAAGCAGTTCTTGCAATTGGCTTTGTTGTTGGCTTAACCTTAGTATTTTCTTTTTTTGATATGGTGCCAATACTGGATGCAGTATCTGCTTTCATTGTTTATGGTACTTTGGCTGTTTTTATCTATAAAGGTCATAGATGGGCGATGTATTTGGGAATAGTTTTGTGGACACTCGAAAAGGGATACCAAATATTTTCATCAAATGGGGAAAGACTTATTTTAGTAATCATCTTTTTTTGGTTTTGGCTTGTAACTATTCTTTACAGTGCAATTAAAGTAGAAAATGAACGAAAAAAACGAAAGGATGCTGAAAAAAAATCAGAAAATATTAAGCCGGCTTATGCAGATAGGAGTGCTTTGGAAGGCAAGCTTTTTTGTTCTAGTTGTGGAAAAGAAATTAATTACAGAGGGAGCTTCTGTAAATTTTGTGGTAACAAATTAATTTAATATAGATATGAGCAATGAAGCAAAAGAAAATTGTTCAAAGTTAGCTAAAGAGTTTAATTTTTTTGTCAATTTAGTATTGGATATCAGAACGAGAATGACTCTATTTGAAGCATTTGAAAAATATATGATAGACAAAAAAGTTGATCCAGATTTTCCTAAAAATAATGACTTTGCGCTAATGATTGAAATAGGATATTCAACCAAGCAACTAATAGAATTAAGAAAAGTATTTGATAATCATGACGAGAGCTATTCGTTTGGTTTTTTGATTAGGCACACGACAGACGCCACTAGAGCAAAGCATAAAAAATTATTTAAAAAGTGGAAATCTAATTTAGGCAATATTGCCAATAAGATTTTTGCTCATTCTGAAAAAGACTTCGACAAAAAATATATAAAAAGGAGCGAAATAGATGATTTTATTAAAGAAGTTGTTGAATTATTTGAAGATATCACAAATACATTGATGGAAAAATATTCGAATATTTCATCTTCATATCTCACTGCTAAAGACAATGATTATTTAAATGAAGTTAGTGCGGATGTAGACGATTTTTTTAAAACACTGCAGTATAGTTAGAAGAAGGGCTTATAAACATTATTTTTTAATTTTTAAATGCTATGGAAAACCAATTGGCAGGTACCCCATATACTAGACACAGAATCTGCAATATAATCAAAAGCATATGGGTAATACAAAACACAACTTTCGCATAAGTAGCGAAGTCAAAGAGCAAGTTTTAAAAAGAATCAAGGAAGACGGAATTTCCGTCACCCAAGCTGCGCAGGAGCATGGCATTAGCACGCACACCATTTACAAAATGCTAACCAAGACAGTGGCCAACAATCCGACCTGGCAGGAAGTGACCAAATTAAAAAAGCAAAACCAAGCACTGTTGGCGTTGGTCGGAGAGTTGACGGTTAAGTTATCCCAAGCCCAAAAAAAGATTTAGTTTTGTCCTTTAAGCAAATGAATAAGAAAGAATTAGCCGGGCTGTTGGGTGTGTCCCGTTCGCTGTTGTATTATCGGCCAAAGATGAAAGAAAAAGATTGGAAGCTGAAGCAGGATATGGAAAAAGTCCTGCGTGATTTTCCCAGTTATGGTCATAAAAGATTAGCCCTTCATTTAAAGATCAACAAAAAGAGAGCCTTGCGGGTTATGAAGATTTTCGGCATCAAACCATACCGCCGAAGAGGCAAAAAATGGCGTAAAACCAAGAAAAATCCACTCACCGCCTATCCGAATTTACTCCTAAACGAATTTCCGAAATATTTGAATCACATCTGGGTTTCCGATTTCACCTACTTGCCGTTTAAAGGTCAATGGATATTTCTCGCCACGACTATGGATTTGTTTTCCCGAGAAGTGGTAGGGTTTTCCGTCCTGACCAATCATTCGGCGCAACTGACCATTAACGCGATGCTCTCGGCTATTTACAAGCATCCTACCCCGGAAATTATCCATTCCGATCAAGGCAGTGAATATTTATCGAAAGATTACATCGAACTAGTTGAAAATCTGGGCATCCGTCTTTCCATGAGCGAGAAAGGCTCTCCCTGGGAAAACGGCTACCAAGAATCATTCTATTCGCAGTTCAAAGTTGATTTGGGCGATACTAACAGATTTGCAACTTTGGGCGAGCTGGTTTACGAAATTTACCAAACCCTGCACACATACAACAACAGGCGGATTCATACCGCCCTCAAAATGCCACCAATCATTTACGCTAATCAATTTTTAATCGCAGAGAGAGTGTCTAACAAAATGGGTACTTGACAGCAGGCTTTACGATTTAAAAAATTTAAATAATTTCCCAACCTTTTTCGGTTTCTACAATTTGGCCTCTTACTTCAAAACCACTAGCTAGTTTATGTCCGCCTCCACCAAAACGGGCGGCAATTTGAGAAACATCTACTTTTTTATATTCCTCACTTCTTAAGCTACCCTTAATCACGCCCTGTTTTCTCTCAGAAAGAATAAGGGAGAATTTGGTGCCTGGAACGGTGTTAAGAATACCAGCCACTTGGGCGATATCTTCTGTTCCAGCCTCACAATCTTCTAAATCTTTTTTAGTCAAAACAGAAACAATCATACCATTGTCGTGGTTGATTTTAGCTTTTTCAAAAGCCCGGCCCCATAATTTCAAAGTGTTAATATTTTTATTAGTAAAAGTGGCGGCTACTATTTTTTTCAAAGGAGCGCCTTTTTTCATTAATTGAGAAGCAATTTCCATTACATGAGCGCTGGTATTGGAATGTTGAAACATACCGGTATCAGAAAGAATACCCAATAATAGGTAGGTGGCCATATGACGAGAGATCTCTGCTTTAGCAGAAAGAAAAAATTCATAGATTATTTCCGAAACAGATGATTTTTGGGAATCCAAAATATTGATATCGCCAGTCAGGGTAATGTCTGGGTGATGATCAATGATAACTAAAATTTGTTTATTATTTAGCTGATCTTTTATTTTGTGAAAACCTCTTTCCACGCTATCACAAGCAATAATGACATTATACTTTTTCAGATCCAAAGAAGAAGGAAAGGAAAAATTTTCTTCGGTCAGTTGGCGAAGATATTCGGGGAAGGGATCGAAGCAAGCGATATCCACTGTCTTCCCTAGAGTTTTTAGATATTCTTTCAAAGCCAAAACAGAACCAGTGGTGTCTCCATCTGGACCAGAATGAGCAAAAAGAAGAATATTTTCTGCTTCTTTGATAACGTAATTTAAAGTGTGAAATTCTTGGGCAAACTTTTTCATAAGATTATCATCCAAAAAATGCGGCTTCAGCCGCATCAGATCTTTTTCAATAGTTCTTCAATTTCACTGGCCCGAATTTCGGTAGTGTCAATCTTAAATTCTATTTTAGGAATAGGCTTAGTCGTCATTTTTTGATTAAACTTTCCTTGGATGTGATAGACTTCTTTAATTAATGTTTTTTCAGCATAATCCGTTTCTTTCTCCGGAAAGATACTAACAAACACTCGAGTATAGCGAAGATCAGGGGAAGTGTCAACTTTAGAAACAGTAACAAAAACCCCTGGCTTGAGGCTGAGGTCTCTTAAGATAATTTCGCCGATATATTGTTTGACCAAAGTATTTATCTTTGGAATTCTATCTGACATAAATTTAATCCAATGATTTTTTCTTAACCTCTTCTTTATAAGAAAGGAGTAGGTCACCTTCTTTTATTTTAGTTTCTCCTTGAAATGTTATTCCACATTCATTATTGGCTTCCACTTCGTTGGTGTCTATTTTGTTTTGTTGAAGATTGAAAAGCTCTCCTTTACCAATAATATTATCATCGCGAGAAACTTCTATTTTTGAGCTATTAACAATTTTTCCAGAAATGACTTTGCCACCCACAATCATATCTTTTTTTCCGTTTTTGAAAATAGCTAAGACTTTCATTTTTCCGAAATCAACTCTTTCAATTTTTTCAGGAAGCAAAGCAATTAGGCGATTTTTAATATCGCTAACTAGTTCATAAATTATGGAATAGCTTTTAATTTCCACTTGGCTGTTTTCAGCCATTCTCTTAGCTACGGTAGTGGCGATAGCATTAAAACCAAAGATAACCGCGCCAGAACTTTGAGCTAAACGAACATCGCTTTCAGTGATTTCCCCGATGCCAGTGCTGATATAGTTGGTCATTACTTCGTCCGATTTTATTTCTGAAATAATTTGTTGAATAGCTTCCAATGATCCTTGCACGTCGGATTTTAAAATAATATTCAGTTTTTTTATTTTTCCACCTTCAATATCTTTGTTGATTTTTTGAGCCAAATTAGATTCTTCCTGAGAACCAGCTCCGGCGGATCTTTTGATAGCGAAAGATTTTGAATGAGCAGCTGATTTACTGGAAACCACCTGAAGAATGTCATTAGTATTAGGAGCTGAATCTAATCCGATTAAACTAATAGGCACTGAAGGGCCAGCCTCCTTAATTCTTTTTCCAGAAAAATCTTCCAACCTTCGCACTCTTCCCTGAGTAGAACCGACAATTATATCTTGACCTTCTTTGAGAGTACCAGTCTTAACTAAGATAGTAGCTACGGGACCTCTTTTAGAATCTAAATGAGATTCCAAAACCACACCCAAGGCATCGCGGTCTTTGTTAGCTTTAAAATTTTCTACTTCACTAAGAAGAAGAATATTTTCTAAAAGTTCATCAATGCCAATGTTTTGTTTAGCGCTGACTTCGGAATTTAAAACTTGACCGCCCCAATCTTCCAATAAAATTCCATTTTCTCCCAATTCTTTTTTTACTTTTTGAATGTTGGCTCCTGGTTTATCAATTTTATTAATAGCTACAATAGTCGGAATTTTTTTAGCCAGAAGATAATCAATAACTTCTTTGGTTTGAGGGCGGACACCGTCGTCAGCGGCAACTACTAAAATGGCTATGTCAGCAATGCCCACTCCACGTTCACGCATAGCTGAAAAAGCTTCATGTCCAGGGGTGTCTACAAAAGTGATAATCTGTCCCTTTTTTTTGACTTGATAAGCGCTAATATGTTGAGTAATGCCTCCTGATTCCTGAGTAACTACGCTAGTTTTTCTAATAGTATCCAGTAAGGTGGTTTTACCATGATCAACGTGACCTAGAATGGTGACAATAGGAGGACGAGGCTTGAGATTTTCTTCGGTTTCATTTTCTTTTTGAATGATGGCCAACATTTTTTCTAAGGTCATATTGACATCTTCTTGCGACAAATCTTCTTCTGCTTCAAAACCTAAATCAGAAGCGATAATGGAGGCTGTTTCAAAATCAACCTTTTCATTGATGGTAGCTAAAATTCCATTTTTCATTAGTTCAGTTATGACCGAGCCAATAGGCAAAGCTAAAAGGGCGCTGAATTTTTTGACAGTTACAGTGGAAGGTATTTTAATTTTTTTTAATTCAGTCTCCATTAATTTTTTTTAAACTTGTTTAGAGGTGGAAGCAATAGCGACTTTGAGGGCCTGTTCTTCTTCTTGAGTGAGGGGATACTTTTCTGTCTTGCCTTGGATAATTGATTTTGAATAAGTTCTGGTTCCTTCGCGGGTAAAAAGGGAAGAAATAACCAAACCATTATTTTTTCCATTTAGTAGGGCAATAGAAAAACTTTGATCACCGCCCACATCTCCAAATGGATTAAAACGAATTAAGCCGGTTTTATGAATAGAGCGAAAAGCCAGATTATTGATTTGATTGGAAATAGAATAAAGTTCGTGGATGTCTTTGTCTAAAGTTTTTAATGATTTGGAATGATTAAGTACAAGATCTTCAATGTTTTTTACCTTGCTTTCTCCAAAAAAAGTCTCACCCTTTTCTTTTAGTTTATTCAGGTTTATTTGCAGAAAAATTGCCCAAAGAAAAATAATTAAGAAAATAACCAAAAAAATAGTTAGTATGAGAGGTTCGTTATTTTGGATTAATTGGGCTAGTTTTTCCATAGATAAACTTTCAAAGGCTTATTTTAAACTAGCATCAATAGAGGGGAATGTAAAGGTTTAAGATGTTAGATTAATTAGCGTTGTTTACAAAAGTTGTTAAAATAGTTAATAACAATTAAGTAAACAACATGGTTATTCACAAGAAAACTCGATTAA
>PFCG01000012.1 GCA_002773095.1 Candidatus Moranbacteria bacterium CG10_big_fil_rev_8_21_14_0_10_35_21 | reverse complement strand
TTTTGGGGAGAGATTGCCTCGGCGCGTTGCGCCTCGGCAGGCGCGCTCCGCGCGCCAAAGTCCCATTTTGCAAGGATTTGCCACGCTCCGCGTGGCAAACCGTTGCAAAATCAGCCCTTTCAGCCTCGCCCACAGGCGAGGCGACCGCACCACAGGTGCATAAAACTTCCGAAAACTCTGAAATTGTAAATTGGCGGAGAGTGAGGGATTTGAACCCCCGAGACCCTTGCGGATCTAGCGGTTTTCAAGACCGCCGCATTCGACCACTCTGCCAACTCTCCAATATATATAATAAAACTATTTTTTTATTAACCACCCACCGCTTTCAGCGGGGCCCCGCTTTAGCGGTGGTCTGCCAACTCTCCAATATTCTATATGCTTAGCATATCAACTGGAAGCGCTCTTGTAAATATGCTATCATTAGAAAAAAGAAATATGTTTATAAAAGAAATTACCAAAAAAAATGCCATGCCTTCTAACGCACCAGAAAAAAATTATTCGGAAGCTCTGTTGACTTGGCGGGCACCGGAATTTGAAGTTTATGAAAGAGACCAACGCTGGTACACTTGGGCGTCCATCGCTCTTTTAGCCGTGATTGCTTTCGCCGTTTATACCAACAGTCCGGTTATGGCCATAACTTTTATTCTCATTGGAATGATTGGTTATATTTATATCCATAAAGAACCCAGAGAATTGGAATTTCAAATTACCCGCAAAGGAGTGGTGGCTGGAAGAGAAATATATGAATTTAAAAATATTGAATCCTTTTGGATTTTTTATGAGCCGGGAGAAATAACTACGATTAGCTTGGATTTACAAAATTCTATCATCCCCTTGGTCCATATTCCCATCGCCGATCAAGATCCAGTTAAGCTACGTGAAGTCTTGCTTAAATATATTCCGGAAGTAGAGCAAGAGCATAGCCTGATTGACATATTAGAAAGACTCCTTCATATTTAGTTTTACTTGTCCTTATAGCTCAGCGGATATTTGTCCGCCTCTGGCGGAGGCTGACAAGCAGTGAACCCCGCACCAGAATTTGTTCTCGTAGCTCAGTTGGATAGAGCGTCAGCTTGCGGAGCTGAAGGTCACAGGTTCGAACCCTGTCGAGAACACAAGTAGTAAACAAATTAGTACTGGGTTCTGATCCTACGGACCATCAGCCTCAGGCTGAGATTCCCTGCCTGCCGATGGGCAGGCTGCTAAGGACACTATTTAATTAAAAACAAAAATCCCGAGTGCTCGGGACTTTTTTTATTTAAAGTTTTTTTTAATATTTTTCAGCAAACTTGCGGAATTCTTCCATAAGTATCTTGGTCATCTTGCCAACTTTTCCATCCCCTATTTTTTTTCCATCCACTTTCACCACTGGCACGATATCTTTGTTAGTAGCAGTTAGAAAAATTTCATCCGCTTCAAAAAGTTCTTTCTTATTTATTTTTCTTTCCTCTACCGAAATTTTCAGTTTTTTTGCCAACTCAATCACCACTTTTCGAGTAATGCCGTATAATATTCCTTCTTTAGTAGTAATCAGTTTTCCTTTTTTTACAATAAAAAAATTGGAGGTGGAGGCTTCAGTAGCACGACCCTGATTAATATAGATTATTTCCAAAGCTTTATTTTTTACTTTATGTTTATGCTTCTTTATCGCTGCCACATAGTTCGTCAACTTGGCCCAAGGAAAATCCCGACTATACTCCATGGTTATTACATGCGCCCCTTTTTCATAATATTCTTTTAGCAAAGAAGTAAACTTAGCAACCAGAATAAAAAATGTTTCCTGACCCGGCTGACAGCAAAAAGTATCTTCACTGATTCCACCAGTAATAACCGCCCGAACATTAGCCTTCTCAAATTTATTTATTTTTAGAAGTTTTTCAATAATCTCTCCGAATTCTTTTTTCGTCACTGGCACCTTGATGCCTAATTCTTTAGCAGAGCCTAAAAATCTTTTCCAATGATCGTCTAAAAGAAAAACTTTCCCGTTTTGAGTGCACATTAAATCAAAGGCTCCATAACCACGATGGATACCTAAATCATAAGGACTAATCTTTATTTTATCTGTAGAAATTATTTTCCCATTAAAATATGCGTAGTTTTTCATAATAAACTCATTATATACTTAGCTCGATATTTTTTGCAAATTCCCCCCCCTCACCTTTTCTTGCTATATTTTAATGTTTTATAAAATTAGAGACGCAGTCGATGTTACACATTAATTTTTATGCTATATAAATCTTATCTTAGGAAAAGGTGAGGGGGTAGAAATAACCTTCTTTTTGAGATATACTCTACTTATGATTACCCTAAAAACTCCTATTCAAAAATTGCCGAGAATTGGAGAAAAATATCTTTCAAAAATTTCGCATCTAAACATTCACACTATCGGTGATTTATTTTTTCATTTTCCCGCTCGCTATGTAGATTATTCCAATCTTATGCCTATCTCCCAAATCAAAACCGACGAATTAATCACCATCCAAGGAAAAATAACTAAGAATAAAACTACTCGCACTTGGAGAAGAAAAATGTATTTAACGGAAATTCTGGTTTCCGATGCCACTGGCTCTGTCAAAGCACTCTGGTTCAATCAACCTTATCTCACTGAAGCTCTGGAAGAAGGTCGAGAAATTCGTCTCAGCGGAAAACTGTCCAAAGGCAAAAGTGGCATTTACTTTTCCAACCCGTCCTGGGAATTAGCCTCTCGCATTCCCACTAATACCGGTCGCCTAGTGCCAATCTATCCGGAAACAGCCGGCGTTACTTCCCGCTGGTTGCGTTGGCAAATCCAATGCCTATTTAAATTAAATATTGAATTTTTTGATCCTATTCCTCAAGAAATTTTGCAAAAATTACATCTTCCGGATCTAAAAAGGGCTCTTTTTTGGATTCATTTTCCCAAGAAAGAAGATCAATATCTTTTGGCTCAGAAACGCTTTGCTTTTCAAGAAATGTTTTTTTTACAAATAAAATCACTCTTGGTTCGCCACCAATGGAACCAAGAAAAAGCAGTAGCCATTAAATTTAATGAAAAACAGATTAATCCTTTCCTAAAATCCCTTCCTTTTCAATTAACTAACTCTCAAAAAAAAGCTTACCTTGAAATTTTGAAAGATTTAATTAAAGAACAACCTATGAATCGTCTCCTAAATGGAGATGTTGGCTCAGGGAAAACCATCGTAGCTGCCATTGCGCTACTAGCCACCGCCCTAGCTAAATATCAATCCACTTTAATGGCTCCCACTGAAGTGCTAGCTTTACAACATTTTAAGAATATCACGACTCTTTTTGCTCTTCATAAAATTACTATCGGCCTGCTCACTAATTCCTACCAAATAATCAAAAAAGGTAATGCGGCGGAAAAGAAAATTACTCGCTCGGAAATTTTAGAAAAAATAAAAAAAGGTCAGGTGGATATTATTATTGGGACTCATTCCTTAATTCAAAAAGATATTCGCTTTAAAAATTTAGCCTTGGTAATTATTGATGAACAACATCGTTTTGGAGTTTCTCAAAGAGCTTTTCTGCAACAAGAAGCTTCCAAAATTAGTGACGGGATTAAAAATAAGATTCCTCATTTCCTCACTATGTCTGCCACCCCGATTCCCCGCACTCTGGCTTTAGCTTTTTTTGGTAATCTGGATCTTTCTATTTTGGATGAAATGCCCAAGGATAGAAAAAAAATAATCACTCAAATTATCAGCCCGACTGATCGCCAAAAGACCTACAATTTTATTCAAAAAGAAGTTGCAGATAGTCGCCAAGTTTTTATTATTTTACCCTTAGTGGAAGAATCTAAAATTTTAACTGAGACCAAAGCCGCCGTTCAAGAACATAGACGCTTATCCGAAGAAGTTTTTCCTGATTTAAAAATTGGGCTAGTTCATGGTCGACTGAAATCGGAAGAAAAAGAACGAGTTATGCAAAATTTTCAAGAAAATAAAATTAATATTTTAGTGGCTACCTCAGTAGTAGAGGTTGGGGTGGATATTCCCAACGCTAGTATTATGTTAATTGAAGACGCTGACCGTTTCGGCTTATCTCAACTTCACCAATTCCGTGGCCGAGTAGGAAGAAGTTCCTACCAATCCTACTGTTTTCTTTTTTCGGAAAAAAATTCAGGCTTAGCTCAAAGAAGATTAAAGGCTTTGGAAAAAAGCCAAAATGGTTTTGAAATTGCGGAAAAAGACCTAAAACTTCGTGGCCCAGGAGAATTTTTTGGCACTCGCCAATCGGGACTACCAGATATTGGTATGGAAAATTTAACTAATATAAAATTAATAAAAATTTCCCGCAACGAGGCAGAAAATTTAATTACAGATGATCCTTTTTTGGAAAAACATTCATCCCTAAAAAAAGAAGTGGACACTTTTTATCAAAAAATTCATTTGGAATAAACTTTTTAAATCAACTTTTTATAAATAGCCAGCATTTTTTCAGCGCATACTTCGTCCGTGTATCTTTCTCTAGCTATTTTTTTTGAATTTTCGGAAAAAATTTTTCTTAACTCAGGATTATCAGACAATTTTTTCAGAGCCTCCAAAAAGTCTTCTATTTTTTCTTCCACCAAAAATCCAGTGATGCCATCGCCCACTAAACTTTCCACTCCAGAAGCTTTAACCGCCACAATTGGTAAACCACTATACATAGCTTCCGTGATCACCATTCCTTGTGTTTCTGATTTTGAGGCATAGACAAAAATATCTCCAGCAGCGTAATAATCCTTGATTTCTTTCTCTGAAATTGCTCCAGTCAAAATAATCCCACTGCCTTTGGATATTTTTTGCAGTTCCGGAACCAAATAGCCGTCCCCCACCACCAAAAATTTTGCTTTTTTATTTTGATCTAAAAATTTTTCTACAACTTTAAAAATAAACCGAATATTTTTTTCTTCGGTAAGACGGGAAATTAAAACCAACAAAATATCTTCATGAGCAATATTAAATTTTTTTCGAATAAGTTCTCTATTTGAATTTTGGTATAGATTTTCCTCCACTCCGGTAGAAATAGCTTCTATATTTTCATTAGTTACTCCCCAGTTTTTAATTATTTTTCTGACTGACTCAGTAGGAATGATTACCTGATCGCACCGGTTGGCGTAAGCTACCGCTTTTTTAATCATCCATCGAGCAAAAAAAGCTGATGAGAAAAAAGGAATAAAGTTAGCATATTGATCATAAAGCGTGTGCCAAGTAAAAACTAGCGGTATTTTTTTTCTTTTAGCCCATTTCATAGCCGCCGAACCGAGAAGATTGGGATGTTGAGCATAAATAATATCCAATTCTAGTGAATCAATTATTTTGTTCATTTTAAAAGAATAGGAAATACCTAAAGGAAATTTAAATTTAAAATTAGTTTTTATAGAAGGATAGCGAAAAACATTTGGATTGGTGTCCTGGTAATCCCCCCAATCTGGAGCGAAAATAAAAACTGAATGCCCCTTGGCTTCAAATTTTTTCCGGAAACTTTCAATAGAATTAGGCACCCCGTAGATATTGGGTAAATAATTATTGGTAAAAATTCCAATTCGCATAAGCAAGATTAATTTTTTTCTAAAAAATCAAGAATATCTTCGAAAATATGTTCATTTTTTATGTCGGAAATAAATGTATGGTAGGCTCGCTTGATATACTTTCTTTCCTTAACCTGGGAATTTATTTGCCGATAAATTTCCTCCAGACTTTCCTTGGCTATTAAATGATCGCTAGAAGATTGCAAAATTAAACAAGGTTGGGTAATTTTAGAAAATTTTTCTCGAGATTTTTGAACCAAATCAAAGCTTTCCAAGGCACTGGCAATAGGATAAGTTTGATAAGAAATTAATCGAGTAATGGTAGTAGAAAGTCCAAAAGTAGGAGGATAAAACTTTTTGTTATATTTCTTAAATTTATTTACTAATCTAGCCAAAAAAATGCCTATTCTTTCCATTTTCATCCAATAAGGTGTAGCCATTAAAATTAATCCGGCAATCTCCGGTTTTTCTTCAGCAAAAACAATAGCCAGATTGGAACCAATAGAGGTTCCCCCTAAATAAATTTTTTCAAATTTTCCCTCCGCCTGTTGATAGGTTCGACGAATATCCTCTATCCAATCTTGCCAATGAATATTTTCCAGATCTTTAGGAACCGTCCCATGTCCTTTCAATTGTGGACCAAAAACAGTGTAACCTTTTTCATTCAGATATTCTCCTAAGCGCCTTACTTCATAAGGAGTAGAGGTCCAACCATGAATTAGAATAACTGCCTTTCCATTATTTCCAGGAAAGTAAAAAGGCTTATTAACTAGTTCTTTTTCTTTCTTAAAAAGATCATGAGGATCTGCGAAAAGAATGCTTTTAGCTTTTTTATTTAACTCTTTAACCATTGCTCTAGTTTAGCAAAAATTCAGGAAAAATAAAATCACAGCCAAAAGAGTTGATTTTATTTTTTTTTATGTTATTATTACCACTGCTATTAAATATGCCGCGTTTCCGCCAAAGGCGGACAAGCGTCTAGTATTTATGCCGCGTTCGTCTAGTCTGGTCTAGGACGCCAGGTTTTCATCCTGGAAATCATGGGTTCGAATCCCATACGCGGTACCAGTATTAAACTTTCAGAAATTTTGCCGACCGATTCAGCCGCGCGAAGCGCGGCAGAGAACGGAAACACTGGCTCGCCGCTCACG
>PFCG01000011.1 GCA_002773095.1 Candidatus Moranbacteria bacterium CG10_big_fil_rev_8_21_14_0_10_35_21 | reverse complement strand
GTTCAGGGTAATAGCACTGATACAGGAACCGCCATGACTATTGATTCAAATGGCCGCCTGGGAATTGGCGATAGTACTCCATTGGCGTTGTTAACTGTCGGAAGTAATGATCTTTTTCAAGTCAACTCTTCAGGAATAATTGCGGCTGCGGCAGGCATAACTTCTTCGGGAACCATTACTCTTAGCTCACTAAGCGCCATGGATGCTAATGATGTGTATGTTTGTATTGATCCAACATCCAACGTGCTTACCACAGGTGCTACGTGTACTGCTTCTAGTGAAAGATATAAAACCAACGTAAAAAATATTACGAAAAATGGACTAGACAGCGTTATGAAACTTCGTCCGGTTAATTTTGATTGGATATACAATGGAAAGCCAGGTATGGGTTTTATTGCTGAAGAAGTAGAAAAAATAAATCCTCTTTTAGTTACTTATGACAACGAAGGAAAAGTTTCTGGTCTTCATTACGATTGGTTTTCTACTATTCTCACTAAAGCCATTCAAGAGCAACAAACGCAAATTTCTGTAGTCTCTACAAATCAAAAAATAATTGCTGATGATATTTCTAAATTAGATTTGAAAACCAACGTCGACATCAACACTCTCGCCGAACTGCAAACATCTATAGATAAGCAATTTTTGAAAATTTCCAACACAGAAAATGCTCTTTCCAAAAATTTGAAAAACACAGAAGAACAATTAAATAAAAATGTCCTTACCTTAGCTGATTTGGAAGAAAGAGTGGCTATCCTAGAAAAAGAAAATAGCAGTAATAATTCTTCTTTGCTATCTGCGGAAGAAGATAATCTTGGTCTGGAAGAAAAACTCCAACTTCAAATAGATATCATTAAAACAGTTCTAGGCATTGATGTAAATAATATTAAAATTTTAGGAACAATTTCAGCCAATCAAATAGCCTTAGGCTCCAATGAAATCTCAGCTGGAAATTTCTCTGGTGATTGGGATTTCAACGGAGGCAACCTCTTGGGCATCGGGACCTTTACAGCTGAAGAAACGGAAACTGGAAAGTTAGTCATTAAAATTTCTGATAAAAAAGAAGCCACAATTGGAAGCGGTAAAATTTTAGTGGAAACAAAGTCAGTAGTTATTGAGTCAAAAGTAGTTAAAGATACTTCACGAATATTTATTACTCCGAAAACTGTGGTTAGCGATCCGCTAGCAGTTACTAAAATTGAGGAGGGTAAAAGTTTCACAGTTGGAATTAAAAATAGAGACAAAGACGAAGATGGAAAAGAAATTGAAGAAGAAATTGAATTTAATTGGTGGATAGTGGAAGAGAAATAAATTTCGAATTTAGAATTTTGAATTTCGAAATAAACTCGAAATAATAATTTTAAAATATGAACTACGACCTGGAAGAAAGGACAGCTAAATTTGGAGAAGCCATTATAATTTTTTGCAAAAACTTAAAACAGGAGTCTATTAATAAACCGGTTATCAACCAAATAGTCCGTTCGGCCACTAGCATTGGTGCCAATTATTGCGAAGCTAATGCAGCTAGCTCAAAGAAAGACTTCAGGAACAAGATTTTTATTTGTAAAAAAGAAGCCCAAGAAACAAAGCATTGGTTAAGGATGATGGCTCAATGCGAACCAAACAAAAAGGAAAATTTAAAAAAACTCTGGCAAGAGTGCCAAGAACTGACATTGATATTCGGTAAAATAGTTTCCAAATTAAAAAATTAATAAATTATTTCAAAATTCAGAATTAAAAATTAGAAATTAATGAGATACATAAAATTCACAACCTACGCTCTCATCTTTATAGCTGTTTTCGGCTTGGCTAAAAATGCCAGCGCTGCCAGCTATACAGCAACACAAACAGGCGATTGGAATGCTGTCGCAACATGGGGAGGCGGCGGGTATCCGCAAGCAGGCGATACCGCCACTATAAATGCTGACTATACGATTACAGTTGTTGAGGGGACTCCTGCCGCCGCTACTACCTTAACAATGTCAGCGGGTGCTATAATTCAGAACGATGACCTGGCAATTTCAGGAGCTTACACTCAATCAGGAACAAGCACTTTCACTGGCGCTGATCCCATTAACGACACTTTTTCTGCCGGCACTTCTTTTTCCGTAACGGGCGGCACTTTTAAACGCTATACTGGCGCAGGAAACTCTTCTGGAGATCCATATATTATCCGCGATGTTTATGATTTGCAGGGAATGAGTCGATATCCAACTTCTTATTTTAAGCTTAACAATAATATTGATGCTTTCGGAACATCCACTTGGAATTCAAACGCAGGATTTTTGCCGATTGGCGATGCCTTGACACCTTTTGCTGGCAATATGAATGGAAACAACAAAATTATAACCGGACTATTTATCAATAGAACCACTGTCGATACCGGTTTATTTGGAGTCATTGATAATGGTCCTGAAGGCAATGATGTGTTTGATTTGGGATTGGCAAATGTTGACGTAACTAGTTCCGGAGCACGTATAGGAGCTTTAGCTGGGAAGATTAACACCAGTACCACGACAATAAATAATTCCTATTCCGCTGGTTCTGTTACGGGAAGTAATAATGCGGTGGGTGGATTGGTTGGAAATAATGCAGGAGTTATATCAAGCTCACATTCTACGGTAACTGTGACAGGAACTGGAAATATATATAATGGAGGTTTAGTGGGATATACTAATGGAGGTACTATCACTAATTCATATGCGACCGGAAATGTAACTGGGGTAACAGTGACTAGCGTCGGAGGTTTAGTAGGATATGTCGCTGCAGGTGGCATCACTAGTTCATATGCAATCGGAACGATAAGTGGAAAGGGTAATGTTGGTGGATTAGTAGGATATCTTGCAGGCGAAATAACCAGTTCTTATGCCACAGGAGTCGGTTCAGTAACCCAGACTCGTTATAGCGGTGCTGGAGACTGGGCAGGCGGTTTAGTTGGAAATATTGCTAGTGGCACTGTCACGACATCTTGGGCTACAAAATCCGTTGTAGGTGTGGATGGGCTTGGTGCTGGCGGATTTGCGGGATACAATAATGGAACAATAACTTTTTCCTATGCTACAGGTAATGTAAGTTCTGGCTGGGATGCCGGCGGTTTTGTGGGAAAAAATACCGGCACAATACAAAATAGTTATGCTAAAGGAAATGTTTCTGGCACTTCTGGCGTTGACACCTATAGTATTGGCGGGTTTGCAGGTTTGAATAATTATGTTATTATATACAGCTATTCCACGGGAAGCGTAAATGTAGCTTCAGGATCGCCTGCTATAGGTGGCTTTATAGGTACTGCTAGTTTTTCTACGTGGTGGCATCATATAACTAATTTTTGGGATACTGATACTTCAGGCAGATCTGTTGGGGTAGGCAGTGCTGCTGATCCCGTTAGTATCACCGGAAAAACTACCTCCCAAATGATGACCGAAGCGACATTTCTATATGGAGACCAGGCCGGCAACTACCCATGGGATTTTACTACTCCTAACTGGAGAATAATTTCAGGCATAACCTATCCTTATTTAGCCGGACAGAGTTCTAATCCAATTATCAATTTTGGGAAGAATATTATTTTTGGAAAAAACATTATTTTTAAATTCTAGTTTGTGGCTTAGTAACCTTAGCGATAACAAGGGTGACAAAAAAGGCTTTACAGTAGAAGTTAAGGAAAATAAAAAATAGTTCTTGCTTTTTTACCCTTATGAAGGTATAATGATAAGTAAATAAAGTAGGGGGTAAGCTGATTAATGAAGACAATGCCAATTATTCGGAATAATAAAAAAACGGTAATATCCGATTCTTCACAGAATAAAGGGGCTGGTTTTTTCCCCAAATGTTGTGATTTTTTAATAAAAACTAGTCTCTTTATGGCACTCTTAGGTGTGCCTATTTTTTTTACTAATTTTACCTTGCAAGGTCCAGCTTTTGAAAAACAAATTTATTTTTATTTCTGGATTCTTTTGGCTTTGGTGTCTTGGGCTGGAAAAAGTGTTATTGAAGGAGAAATCAAGATTAAGCGAACTCCGTTGGACATACCGATATTGATTTTTTTCTTGGTCTTTATCATCTCCACGGCTTTTTCAGTTGATCGTTGGCATAGTTTTTGGGGAGCCTTTGGTGATCCCTCCAGAGGACTAGCCAGTATTTTAATTCTAACTGCCACTTATTATTTGGTGGTTTCTAATTTTAAAATCAAGCAAGCCAAGTGGTTGCTAGGGGCGTTAATTTTATCTAATGCACTTTATTCCGCTTGGCTCTTTTCTTTGGTTACTAGTCTGAAATTTTTTCCAGAAATATTTTATCAATTTTTTCCACCTAATCTGATGCCTTCTTTTTCTGGTGGCGTAATTTTTATCGCGCTGATGATGCCCTTAGTTATCACGGCTATTTTAAAAGTAAGAGAAAGTCAATTTCATTTGTTTTATAAAATAAGTGTTTGGATTTTTCTTTTTGCACTTTCAATTATCAATCTTTTTCTTATTTTAGCTTTAAATAGCTTCTTCTATTGGATGACTTGGTTGGCTCTTCTTTGCGGAATGGCGGTTTTCCTGATCTTCACTATTTCCAATATTGTGAAAAGTTCCAAAAAATTCTGGAATTGGATGCCTATTTCAATATTTGTAATTCTGATGGTTTTCTTAATGGGAGGACAATCTATTGTAGTTTCTAAAATCAATTTGCCGCAAGAAGTGGCCGGTTTAAATTATCGGGTTTCATGGGAGATTGTGAAAGAATCGTTTGGGGAAAGAATTCTTCTGGGTTCTGGCCCAGCTACCTATGGTTATGATTTCTCTCTTTTTCGTTCAGCGGATTTTAATAAAGAAGCTTTCTATAATTTACGCTTTTTTCAGGGAACAGGAGCTTTTTTGGAATCCGTTCCTACTATTGGAATCATAGGCGCTTTCTTCCTTCTTTTAGCGACCATTTCTTTTGTGAGTGTGGGAATTTATCTTTTAAACCAAGCTAAGGAAAAAGAAAAAATATTTTCTTTGGGATTTTTTTCCAGTAGTCTTATTTTTCTCATCAGTCTTTTTCTTTTAAGAATGGAAAGTGCGGTTATCCTAATCGGGGCGTTGGTTATGATAATTTTTGTGGCTTTAATTCTAGAGGAAAGTGAAACAGAGGAAAAAATTATCAGTCTTTCGGTTAAAGCTTCTCCCAAATATGCACTAGCCTTCGCTTTTTCTTTTATTGTGGCCAGTGCTGGAGCCATTTTCTTGTTTGTTTTTTTAGGAAAAGTTTATGCCGCTGATATTTATGCCGGATCAGCCGGAAGGGACCAAAAAATTACCGAAGGCACAGCTCAAAAAACCATTAAAGCCATTAATCTTTATGGAAAAGAAAGTAAATATCATATTCAATTAGCTCAAATCTATATGTTTCTAGCCAACGAAGAAGCCTTAAAAGAGGAAAAAAATCGTGATTTAGAAAAGATTCAAAATTATTTAAGTAATTCAATAGCCGAAGCTCTGGAAGGAAAAAAATTAAGTCCAAAAGATGTAGGGGCTGAAGAATCTTTAGCGCAAATTTATGAAAACTCATCCTTCTATGTGCCGGATTCATTTTCTTTGTCCGAAGAAAGTTATAAAAGAGCCTTGGAGCTGGAACCACATAATCCAATTTTTTTCCTAAAAATAGGTCAAATTAAATTTAATCTGGCTGTGGCCAAGAAAGACGACGAGAAAAACCAGCAAGAATTATTAAGGGAAGCCAAGAAAATGTTTCAAAAATCGGTTGAGAAAAAGAATGATTTTATGGAAGGTTATTTTAATCTATCTTTAGCTGAGGAAGCTTTAAAAAATATAGACGCGGCTATTGAAAATATGCAAAAAGCCTACCAACTTAATCGAAAAAATGTGAATTTTGTGTTTAATCTAGGCAGGCTTTATCAATTAAAAGGAAGGGATGAAAATATCCAAATAGCCGAAAGTCTTTTTCAGAGCAGTTTGAATTTAATTCCAATGGATCAAAAAGAAAATAGAAAAATTATTGAAGAAAAAATAAATAGTTTAAAAAATGAAAGTCAACCAGAAAATATTCCAGAAGAAGGAGTTTAAGATAATAAAAAGAAAGGAGGTGATAATATGAATGGAATTCAAACATGGGGAGAAGCAATATCAATGTCATTGAGAGGACTTTGGGAAAGGTTTATTGATTTTCTTCCAACTTTAATTGGAGCCCTCTTGGTTTTTATTATCGGTTGGCTTATTGCAGTAGCTTTGGGGAAAATAGCGGAAAAAGTACTGAAATCTATTAAGATTGACCAAGCAGTAGAAAAGATAGGACTTAATAGCAAAATGTCTGACATGGGAATTGGTTCGGGAGTTTCCGAATTTTTCGGAGATTTAGTAAAATGGTTTTTAGTCTTGGTTTTTTTAATGGCGGCTACGGATATTCTTAATCTTAACCAAGTTACTAATTATCTCAACAGCATAGTGCTTTATATACCTAATGTAGTGGTAGCTGTAATTGTTTTGGCTATCGCTTTTTTGGTTGGCAATTTTGTTTTCGGAATTGTTAAAGGAAGTACCAGAGCAGCCGGAGTAATGTCAGCGACACTTTTAGCGACTATTTCTAAGTGGGCTATCGTTATTTTCGGAATTTTAGCAGCGCTTATCCAACTAGGAATTGCTAGCGCATTAGTGAGTACTATTTTTATCGGAATAGTAGCTATGTTAGCTTTGGCTGGTGGACTAGCCTTTGGGCTCGGGGGTAAGGAAGAGGCTCAATCAATTTTGAGAAAATTAAGAGAAGAAATTACTGAAAGAAAATAAATAATTTCTTAAAATAATATGAAAAATACGGACGCTTTTGGTGTCCGTATTTTTGTTTTAGTTATTCACCCCGTTAGAAACTTAGATTACAATAAAAATTGACTCTGGAGGCCGTTGTTTCTAACGGGGTTGACCCCGTAAGAATTTCAACACCAACTAGCGATTTCAAATAGCGATAGAGCGAAGCGGCTTCGCCTCCAATTTATATTATTAAAA
>PFCG01000020.1 GCA_002773095.1 Candidatus Moranbacteria bacterium CG10_big_fil_rev_8_21_14_0_10_35_21 | reverse complement strand
CCGCATAAAGGAATTAATAATCTAACCCCGATGGAAAAACTGATTGAATATTTTTATCCTACAAAACTGTAAACAACGCTTTAATATCTAACAAATCATTATTAAAAACTAATGACAAAATTTTTAACGGAAGAAGGACTCAAAAAATTAAAAGACGAATTGGAAAATCGTAAAACTACTTTGCGTCAAGATATTGCCAATGCCATCAAGGAAGCTAAAGAGCAAGGAGACTTGAGTGAGAACGCCGAATACAGTGAAGCCAAAAGACAACAATCGGAAAACGAATCCAAGATTGCCGAGTTGGAATTTATTCTCAAAGAAGCTCAGGTAGTGGCTTACAGCAAATCCGAGGATACAGTTCAAATGAGTTCTACTGTGAAAGTAAAATACAATGGTTCGGAAATGGAATTTAAAATTGTCGGATCCAATGAAGCTGATCCAGCGAGTTTCAAAATTTCCAATGAATCTCCAATGGGCCGATCTTTTTTGGGAAAAAAGAAGGGCGATAAAGTGGATGTAGAAACTCCCGGAGGACGAATGAAATATGAAATAATGGATGTTCGGTAGTTGTAGATAAAAAAGTGGATAAGTTCTATTGCAAAATTTTCAGTGAGTGATATATTAAAGTCAATAATTTTTAATTTTTTTTATCTCCTTCAATTTTTACCAAAAAAGAAAAGGAGTCCAAAAATCAAATGGAAGAAAACAAAAGTGCAACCTGCAATTTTGGAGTGCATTTAACTCTTGATGGATATGGAGGCGATCCCAAAAAGTTGAATGACGGACAATTGGTGTTGCGATGTCTAAACGAATTGCCAGAGAAATTGGGGATGAGCAAGTTAATCGAACCAATAGTAAAAGAGTGCGCCGATAATCAACTCAAGGATCCAGGCGGATACTCGGGAATAGTGATGATTGCTGAATCACATATCAGCATCCATACTTTTCCAGCCAGAAAGTTTGTGAGTATAGATGTCTATACTTGCAAGAACGATATGAGTAATGATTTTATCGTTAACTATTTCAAGGAAAATTTTGGGCTGGAAGACACAGAAGTTAATTTTATCAAACGGGGAACGAAATACCCAGTTTGTAATTTAGTTTAGAAGTATTAACAAAAAAGCGCCCCGACGATATGTCGGGGTGTTTTCATTTGCCCGTTTTGTTTGTTTAAACTATAATTTAATTATTATGAGAGAGGATATTCTAAAAACTAAACTGGAAAAGTTGAAACGCATCAAGGAGGCGGGCGTTAATCCTTATCCAGAAAAAACCGGCCGAGACACCTCCAATGGGGAGGCTTTAGAGAATTTTGATAAATTAAATTCCAAGACGATAACTTTGGCTGGTCGAGTGCGATCTTTTCGTCCTATGGGTGGATCAGCTTTCGCACATATTGAAGATGAATCTGGAAAAATCCAGCTTTTTTTGAGCAAAAAAAATATTCCAGAAGAACTATTCAAACTTTTTTCCAAGAACGTAGAAAATGGAGATTTTGTGGAAGCCACTGGAAAACTTTTTAAAACCAAGCAAGACGAAAAAACCTTGGAAGTGTCAGATTGGAAAATGCTGGTCAAAAACATTCGTCCGATTCCAACCGAACATTTTGGATTGAAAGATGCAGAAAATTTACTGCGGAAAAGATATTTAGATTTAATGTTGAATCCGGAAACCAAGGAACTTTTCCGCAAGAAAAATATTTTCTGGCAGACCATCAGGAACTTTTTAATTAAAGAAAAATTTTTGGAAGTTCAGACTCCGGTATTGGAACATATTCCTGGAGGAGCGGAAGCAGAACCCTTTGTGACGCACTACAATGCTCTGGATGAAGATTTGTATCTTCGCATCTCGTTAGAGTTAGCTCTTAAAAGATTGCTGGTAGGAGGCTATGAGAGGGTTTTTGAAATTGGACGAGTTTTCCGCAATGAAGGGATGGATCGCGATCATCTTCAAGAATATGATTCGATGGAATTTTATGCTTCTTATTGGGATTTGGAAAAAGGGATGGAATTTTCAGAAAAATTATGCAAAGAAGTAGCTTCAAAAATTTTGGGTGGCTATGAACATGACTACGATGATAATAAAATAAATTGGGAAGGGAAGTTTCCCAAGGTTGATTATTTCACAGAGTTTCAAAAGGAAACTGGGATAGATCTTGGAAAAGAAATCAGCGTGGAAGATTTGCAAAAAAAAGCTGATGAATTGAAAATAAAATATGAAAAGACATCCGGGAAAGGTCGAATGATAGATTTGATTTATAAAAAAACTATTCGTCCAAAATTAATTCAACCTTGCTTTCTGGTTGGTCATCCGATTGAAGTTTCTCCCTTAGCAAAAAAAGATTCGCAAAACCCAAAAAAAGTTTTACGTTTTCAAATTATAGCGGGCGGATCGGAACTTTGTAATGCTTTTGCCGAACTAAATGATCCAATTGATCAGCGAGAAAGACTGGAAAGTCAGATGAAGCTTCGCGAAGCAGGGGATAAAGAAGCGCAAATGTTGGATGAAGACTTTATAGAAGCTTTGGAGTATGGAATGCCTCCAGCTTTTGGTTTTGGAATGAGCGAACGACTCTTAGCTTTTTTGCTCAATAAATCGATTCGCGAAACCGTCATCTTCCCAGCGATGAAGGGAAAGGAATAAAATGAGTAAATTTTGTAATATGTCCGCCATAGGCGGATCCGCCTATGGCGGAAAAAAGGTAATGGTTTTTGGAACTTTTGATTTGTTCCATCTCGGTCATGAGAATTTCCTTAAACAAGCCAATAAATTTGGTGATTTTTTATTTGTGGTGGTGGCTCGGGACAAAACGGTAGTGAAAGTAAAAAAAGCTCTTCCAAAAGAAAATCAAAAAATTCGACTGAAAAAAGTCGGCCAAAATAAGCTAGTGGATAGAGCAGTCTTGGGTAATTTGGGAAATAAGTATGCGATTATAAAAAAAATTTCACCAGAAGTTATTTGTTTGGGTTATGACCAAAAATATTTTGTAGGGGACCTAGAAAAGGAACTGGAAAAAATGGGTCTCTTAAAGACATCGGTAAAAAAAATGAACGCCTATCATCCTAAGAAATTCAAATCATCCATTTTGAAAAAAAAGAATATTAGAGTAAAATAGGGAGGTAAAAACAGGTCTATGCTGGATATAAAATTCATCAAAGAAAATAAGGAAAGGGTAAAAGAGAGTTGCGCCAATCGCAACATTGTTTGTGATATTGATCGGCTTTTGGTTTTGGATGGAAAAAGAAAAATGGCGTTGCAGGGGAAAGAAGAATTAAATGCCGAAAAAAATAAATTAAATAATTCAATTCAACAATCTACGGGAGAGGAAAGGGAAAAATTGATTGAAGAAGGGAAAGATATCAAAGAAAAACTGGCTGATGCTGAGCCGGAGTATAAAAAAATTCAGGAAGAATATGATGCACTCATGCTTTTGGTTCCGAATGTCTATTCTCCCGACACCCCTCTTGGAAAAAGCGATGCGGATAATAAGGAAATTGCGAAATGGGGAGATATTCCACAATTCGATTTTCCAATCAAGGATCATATGACTCTAGGAAAAGAATTGGATTTGATTGATACGGAAAGAGGAGTGAAAACTTCAGGATTCCGAGGTTATTATTTGAAAAACGAAGCGGCCTTACTTCAGATGGCAGTTATTCAACATGCTATTGCCAAAATGCGGGAAAAAGGTTTCGATTTTATGATTACGCCTTCAATAGTTCGGGAATTTGCCTTGGTTGGTTCCGGACATTTTCCAGCAGGAAAAGATGAAATATATCAATTGGCTAATCCCGGGAAAGATGAATCGGGAAGCGAAGTCAAGGAAAAACTTTATTTGGCTGGCACTTCCGAACCATCCCTGCTGGCTTATTTTTCCGATCAGACATTCAATGAAAATGAACTTCCAAAAAAAGTTTGCGCTTTTTCTCCGTGCTACAGAAGCGAAGTGGGGAGTTATGGAAAGGATACCAAAGGAATTTATCGGATACATGAATTTTCTAAGGTTGAGCAAATAGTTGTTTGCAAAGCGGACGCAGAAGAATCCAATCAGTGGCTGGAAAAGATGAAAGAAACTGCCGAAGAAATACTGCGAGATCTCAAATTACCATATAGAGTTTTGAGTATTTGCACGGCTGATATGGGAGCAGGGAAGTATAAAATGTATGATTTGGAAACCTGGATGCCGTCGCGAAATGCCTATGGAGAAACTCATAGCGATTCCAATCTGACCGACTGGCAAGCCAGAAGATTGAATATAAAATATAAGGACAAAGAAGGAAAAAGCCATTATGCCTATACCCTCAATAATACCGTGATTGCTTCACCGCGCATTTTAATTGCTATTCTAGAAAATTATCAACAAGGGGATGGCTCCGTGAAAATTCCGGAAGTTTTGCAAAAATATATGCCGGGAGGAAAAAAAAATATTAATAAAAAATAATTCACCCAGTTAAATCCCCGCCAAGCGGGATCCAGTCCTACTGGAGTTTAACGGGGTAAAAAAATCATGAAAAAAACTATTTTTACTATTGCGCTAGTTAGTTTAATGTTTATTCCAATCTTAACCTTGGCATTAATGCCGCCGTTAAAGGAGAATAAAAGAGCTGAGAAAAGAGAAAATATTCAAGCTAACCAAGTTCAAAGAAAGACTGATTCAGAAGTTAGAAAAGCAGATATTGAAGCTGCGCGGGAAGAAAAAATGAAACTGCGCCAAGAGTTAAAAGAAAAATTGACGGAAGAAAAATGTCAGCGAATAGAAGAAAGAATCAATAAAAAAGTCTCACTTTTTGAAGAAAAAAAGAAAAGTCATCTAGCAGCTTATGAAAATTTAAAAAACAGAATCTCTCAATTTATCACCAACGCTGAAGAGGAGGGTTATGATGTGACTAAATTAAAAGCTGATTTAGCGATTCTAAAAGAAAAAATAAATACCTTTACTCAAGATTATGCCACTTATATTTCCAAATTAAAAGGTTCAAAAAATTATACTTGTGGACATTCGGAAGGAGATTTTAAAGGAGAACTAGTAGAGGCCAGAGCTTTATTAAAGATTGTCCATGAAGATGCCCAAGAAATTAGAGAATATTTTCAGCTCACTGTTAAAGATGATGTGAAAGCTATGAAAAATCAAACTATCGATAAAACAGAAGAGTAGCGCTAGAGTAGTTAATAAATTTTTAAATATATGAAAAAAAACAAAAAAGTCGTTCTGTCTTTGATGGCTATTTTGGCGATGCTGGTTTTTGTCGGATGTGCCAATCAAAAAGGAGAGGGCGTAACGAATGGAGATGAAAAAACAGCGCAAGAGGATAGCCTAGATGGGTTGGATGAAAATGCTGATGAACTGGATATAGAAGCCAGTGAGTTAGATGATGAATTGAATTTAGTGGATGAAGATGATTTTAGTGAGGATGAGCTTTCTGATTCAGAGGTTGGACTAGAATAATATTAGAGGTAAAGAAAAACATCCCACAGGATTGGGATGTTTTTTGTCTTAAAATTTGAATTAAGGCAGTTGTTGGCAGGAAAATATTTTGATGATATAATATCACTATCAGTAAATTTCTAATATCTAATTACTAATTTCTAATGTCTTTAGAAAAAGTTAAATTAAAAAATAATATACGCATTGTAGCACACCTTGATATGGATGCTTTTTTTGCCTCAGTGGAAGAAGTGGATAAACCCAGAATTAAAGGTTTGCCAATTGCAGTTGGTTCGGATCCGATGGAAGGTCAAGGACGAGGAGTGGTTGCTACTGCTAATTATAAAGCGAGGGAGTATGGTATCCATTCAGCTTTGCCGATTTCCACGGCTTGGCGTTTGTCGGAAAAAGCCAAGCACGAAGGTAAGCCAGAAGTAGTGTTTTTACCTGGCAATCATCAACTTTATTCAGAAATTTCAGATAAAATTATGCAAATTATCCGGAAATATTCCGAGATAACGGAGCAAGCTAGTATTGATGAATCCTATATTGATCTCTCTCAATATGGAACGTTTGAAAAGGCGGAAAAAATTTGTTTGGAAATTAAAAAAGCAATTAAAAATCAAGAAAAAATTACAGCTTCTATTGGTTTGGGACCGAACAAGCTAGTCGCTAAAATTGCTTCGGATATGCAAAAACCAGATGGACTAACAATTATTTTTCCGGAAAAAGTCGAGATATTTTTGGAAGGATTACCCATTAGAAAAATTCCCGGTATCGGTCCGAAGACGGAACAGTATTTTAATAAATTAAAAATTTATAAAGTTCAAGATCTAAAAAAATATTCTCAAAAAGATTTAGAGAAAAAGCTAGGAAAATGGGGTGGAGAATTATACAAGAAAATTAGGGGGATTAATGACGCACCGGTTCAAGAAGAATATGAAATTAAATCTATTGGCGAACAGGAAACATTTTTTCAAGATACTTTGGATTTTGGATTGGTAGCGGATAGGGTTTATAAACTTTGTGAAAATATTATTCAACGATTGGAAAAAAGCGATTATCAAAAATTCCGCACTGTCTGTCTTACAATTCGCTTTGCAGATTTTGATACCAAAACTCGTTCGCATACTTTGGAAAAAGCCACCGGAGAAGTAAGAGTTTTAAAAGGTGAAATTACCAAGCTTCTTTTACCTTTTTTTGATTCTCAAAAAAACCCTCAAAAAAAGTTGATTCGGTTAATAGGAGTTAGGATAGAAAAATTGAATAATTAATTCATCCACTTTCTTTGTCAGCAAAGAAAGTGGAAAGAAAGAAACTGCCGTCCTGACGACACTCGGCGGAAAATTATCACTTCGCTCACTAAAACTCCTAGTCAGCCTCCGCCATAGGTGGATAAGTATGGCTGAATCGGTGAGGAGTTTTTTTACGCTCGCTCTCGTTCCATTTTCAATCGCCTCGGTCGTAAAGGACGGTTTTTTTGGTCGTGATTAATCTCTAATTTTGGGAGAATCTACAATTAGGCTTGACCACGTTAGAAATGTGAGCTATTATCATAAAGTTAGCTTTAGGCACTTTTATTTCTAACGGGGTTGACCCCGTCAGAAATTCATCACTAGCTAGTGGTTTTAAATTACGCGAGAGCGAAGCGGCTTCGCCTCTGGTTGATAG
>PFCG01000023.1 GCA_002773095.1 Candidatus Moranbacteria bacterium CG10_big_fil_rev_8_21_14_0_10_35_21 | reverse complement strand
GGGTTAGTTGTATACATAGTTGGAAACGTTAATTTTTAAGAGGTTATTATACCAGAAAACGTTTCCAAGCTATTGGGCTATTACGGTCTATTTGACAAAAGGGTGTTTTAGGTGTATAATTAACAGTTACCCTAAAAAGCCTGGTTTTTGGTGTCTCGTTCGCAAGTTTCCGAGCAGAAACGCCCTCCTTGTTTCCGCTTCGGAGAAGTGCATCTTAATGTGATTATTCATAAAAAGATGTCACTTGCGTACGGGATACCGAAAGTCAATTTCTTTAACAAATAACCCTTTGCTGAAAGGTAAATAAAATGGACAGAAAAGTACAAAAGTATTTTTTTATAGTAGTGTTGGCGATGATAATAATGTCAGTAATCATGTTAATTGCTGGCATTGAAGGAATAATAGCAGTTGTTTACATTTTTTTTGGGGGAGCAATATATTGGATGTTTAATATAAATGATGCTTTCTCTCCAAAAAAAAGAATAGTTTTTTCTATTCTATGGCTCCCGTTTTTATTTTATATTGGAATAAAGGGGGCTAAACACTGGTTTTAATTTTTTTTAGAAAACAAATAGACTTGGTTGAATTTTCGCCAAGTCTTTTTTTATTTATAAAAGTTTTTTTATTTCTTCTAGAATAATATTGGATATTTCTGAGATTTTTTCTAACTCTTCGGAAGAAAATTTTTCTAAGACAAAGTTATGAGCATCTATTTTACAAACAGGAGCATTCTCTTTTTCTTCGCCAATACCAATGCGGATGCGATGAAATTCTTGCGTGCCTAATTGTTCAATAATATTTTGCACACCATTGTGTCCGGCGGAAGAGGAATCAGTGGCGAGGCGATATTTTCCAAGAACAATATCTAAATCGTCATGAATAACAATAATATCTTCCGGAATTGACTTATAAAAAGCTAAGAGTTCTCTGACGGACTCTCCCGAGCGATTCATAAAAGTTTGTGGTTTGACCAGAATAATTTTATTAGATCCCTCGACATTGCTCGGGATGACAGAAGGCAGAAAACCTTCCGTCATTTCGGCGTTAAACTTTTTGTTCATTTCCCATTCGGGAAAATTCCAAGAAGTTTTAATTTTATCCACCATTAAAAAACCGAGATTATGGCGAGTATTATCGTATTTTTTTTCTGGATTGCCCAGTCCAATAATTATTTTCATTATTTTATTTCTCCAATTAATTCCAAATATTCTTGAGAATCCCGAGTTTGATTAAATTCTTCCCAGGAAACTTCTTCTTTATTATATCTGGTTAATAGATCTTTTCCAAGGCTGATAACCATATCAATCTTTTCTTCTTCTGCTAATTTTTTTAGAGATTCCGTGGGTGCATAGTTGGCTTCGCCCGGCAGGCGAGTGACTAGTTCATTCAAAGTGAAGGGTTGCACTCCGCCAGTCAGATCATATATTTGGGTTTTGGCTTCGGAACCTTTTTGATTTCCGGATAAAATTGAAATATTATTATAATCCAAATCAGTTCCCAATAAATGGCGAATTTTGCCAGTGATTTGATTATCCGAAGTTTGATTGATAATAGCTATGGAAGAATTTTCTTTAGCAATTTCTGCTCTCTTTCTTTTTAGTTCTTCCAAGGAAAAAATATTTTCTGCCAATTCTTTGATTTCGCTATAGTTTCCGGATCGGGGCACTAGAACAGAGCCGATTGTTCCGCCCAATTCAACGTGAGTTCCTTTGAGGAGACTTTCTTTTTTCCAAGCGTCTACCACAACGGTGTTGATATTTTGTAAATCCAGCCTTTGAATAAGTTTGATAAAACTACCGATTTCTTGAGGCGCCACATTGGTTTTAATATTGTCTCCTAACGCATTCAATAAATTATTCAGAACGGAAAAATCCAAAAAAGTTTTGGTGGAAAAGATTTTATTTTTAGCTGCTTGAATGACCTGCTGTTGTCTTTTGGCTCGGCCGAAATCTCCTTCTGGATCGCCGTGGCGTTCACGGGCATATTTCAGCGCGGTGGCGCCGTCCAAATGATGAAAGCCTTTAGCTAATTCAAAAGTTTCATAGGAATAATTAGGTCCAGGAAAACGGGTGTCCAAAATATCCCGCTCGTTCATAACATTAATGCCTTCAATAGAATCAATTATTTTTTGGAAACCATCAAAGTTAAGAATAAAATAATAGTCCATATCCAAGCCGGTAATATTTTTTGTGATTTGCAAAAAATTTTCTATGGCTGGTTCAGTTTCATTTTTGGAAGTGCCGAGAAAATATTGATAGGCGGAATTTATTTTTGCTTGGAGATTAGTTTGTGGAATGCTAATCAATAAATCACGCGGAAGTGAAAGAAAGGCCACTCGTTTTTTTTCCGTATCAATACTAGCGATCATGATAGTGTCGGTCAGATTTTTCCCTGGTTTTCCTTCGCCAGCAATGCCTAGTAGTAAAATATTAATTTTATTTTTTTCTACTCCACGAAGTTCTGGAAAAATATCCGTGGAAAGAGACTTGGCAGTTTCCAAAAGGGGTTGATTGTGAATGTTGACCTTTTTCCCAACTGAAAGCAATTTAAAAAAAACAAAACCGCCATAAAAAAGAGAAAGTAATGTTAAAATAGAAACAAAATAAAATAAGCCTCGTAGGATGACCTTTTTCATAAAAAGTGTTTTTTCAGTATTCATTTACTCTAACCATAGCCCAAAAAAACCTTCTAGTCAAATATTGGCTTATTCAAGGCATTTTAAGGCCTTGCCAAAGAGCCATTTTTCTGATAGAATTAGGACTATAAAGCTAAATAACGTGATGAATAAGGGAAAAGACACAAAAAATGATGCGGCGGAAAATTATTCTGGCGTCGGAAGTTTCATTTTGGAAATAGTGAAAGTTTTTTTAATGGCGCTTATAATCATAATGCCGGTTCGAATTTTTCTCTTTCAGCCATTTTTTGTCCAAGGGGCCAGTATGGAACCGAATTTTGAGAATAATCAATATCTGATTATTAATGAATTTGGATATAGACAAACTGCAGCGGAAATTGCCAATGTAAAACTTTTTACAGTCAAACCTTTTAAGAAAATTGAAAGACAGACAGTGGTAGTCTTTCGTTATCCAAAAAAACCTGATCAATTTTTTATTAAAAGAATTATTGGTCTTCCTGGAGAGAAAGTAGAAATAAAAAATAATCAGGTTATTATTTATAATGAAGAAAATTCAGACGGGTTTGTTTTAAATGAAAAGGAATATCTTCCAGGAAGCGTTAAGACCGTCTGGGATTATTCCATAAAACTTAAAGAAGATGAATATTTTGTTTTGGGAGATAATCGGATGTTTAGTTCCGATTCGCGTTCCTGGGGTTCGGTTCCCGAAGAAGATATCATTGGGAAAGTTCTCCTGCGAGCTTGGCCAGCAGATAAGTTAACTATTTTTTAAGCACTTATAAATATATGCCAAAGGCAAAAAAAATAACTAAGCGCAAAAAAATTAAAAGTTCTGGAAAAAATAAGAAAAAACAGAAGTCTTTAAAAGAGCCAAAAAAAATAGAGCCAGTGGTGTTGAGACCTTTGCGAGGGATGAAGGATATCCTTCCATTAGAGCAACCTTATTGGGAGCATGTTAGAAGAGTGACGGAAAGACTAGCTCGCGATTATGGTTTTTCCCGCATTGATGTGCCAGTAGTGGAATTTAGTAATCTTTATGTTCGCAGTATCGGAGAAGAAACCGACATCGTGGAAAAAGAAATGTATACCTTTACTACTCGAGGCGGGGATAAAGCTGCTCTTCGTCCGGAAATGACGGCTGGGATTGCTCGCGCCTATGTTCAATATGGAATGAACGTTTGGCCTAAACCGGTAAAACTTTTTTCAACCGGAACTCTTTATCGTTATGATCGTCCTCAAGAAGGAAGATATCGCGAACATCACCAAGTAAATTTTGACGCTTTCGGAGAGCAAGATCCGATTTTGGATGCTCAAATGATTCATGTGGCTTATCGAGTGGTGCAAAATTTGGGACTCAAATCAGTGGAAATTCAAGTTAATTCCATTGGATGTCCTAGTTGCCGAAAAGAATATCGAGATTTATTGGTTAGTTATTTGGAATCCAAAAATGGAAAGCTTTGTCAGGATTGTCGCAGAAGACTGGAAAAAAATCCTCTGAGAGTATTGGATTGTAAAGAAGATAAATGTTCTCAAGTGGCTTCAGCTGCTCCTCAATCAGTAGATCATTTGTGCGATGAATGTCGTATTCATTTTAAGAGTTTGCTGGAATATTTGGATGAATTGGATTTACCTTATGTGATTAATCCTCAAGTAGTGAGAGGTTTGGATTATTATACCAAAACGGTTTTTGAAGTTTGGTCAGGAGAAGAAGAGGGAAAGAAATTTTCCTTGGGAGGTGGAGGCCGTTATGATGGACTAATAAAAATAATCGGAGGAGAAAATACTTCAGCAGTTGGTTTTGGATTAGGAGTAGAAAGAATTATTTTGGAAATGAAAAGAATTCAAGCTAAACCATATCGAGCGCCGCGACCAAAAGTTTTTTTAGCTCAGCTAGGAGAATTAGCCAAAAAGAAAAGTTTAAAACTTTTTTCCGAATTGGAAAAGAACGGAATTTTAGCAGCCGAAAATTTCGGACGCGGTGGGTTGAGATCTCAATTGCGAGTAGCCGATAAATTAGGAGTAGAGCTTGCTCTGATTTTAGGACAGAAAGAAGCCTTAGATGGAACTGTGATGGTTAAAAATATGGCCACTGGAGTTCAAGAAACCGTCAGCTTGGATAAGTTGGTAGATTTAATCAAAAAGAAATTAAAAGCGGATACGGTAGTAGTTTATAAGCAGAAGACATAGAGGGGATGAGCCTTGCTATTTTTGTAAAAATAAAGTAAGTTATAAGTTCGTAATTATGGAAGGGAGGTCAATATGATTGAAGTCAAAAGAAAAGAAAAAGAAACTTCGGAAAGTTTAATCCGAAGATTTTCCCGCCGAGTTCAGCAAAGCGGTGTTTTAATCACGGCTCGAAAGTCTCGATTTAGACGCGATGAAAAATCAAAGAGAGAAATGCGACAAGGAGCAATGTATCGCGAAAAAGTGAAAAAGGTAGTGGACCATTTGAAAAAAATGGGCAAGTTTGATGAAGGAACCTTTAAAAACGTCAAGAAAAAATTAGTGAAATAAATTTATGGGATTAAAACAAAAAATAGCGGAAGATCTAAAAAGCGCTATGAAAGCTGGAGATGCAATTAAGCGCGATGCTTTGCGGATGATGGACTCTATGATCAAAAATACGGAGATTGAATTAAAGAAAAAAGAAGCGGGTTTGTCGGAAGAAGAAATTACTTCCGTTATTGGGCGAGGGATTAAGCAACGAAAAGACAGTGTCACTCAATATGAATCCGGTGGCCGAACTGATTTGGCAGAAAAAGAGAAAAAGGAAATTGAGATTCTGTCAGCGTATTTGCCGGAACAGATGGGCGAAGAGGAAGTGCGAAAAATCGTGAAAGAAACTATTACCCAATCTGGCGCCACTTCCAAAGCGGAAATGGGCAAAGTGATGGGTATGGCCATGGGGAAAATGAAAGGTCAGGCGGACGGAACTTTGGTCAAAAAAATTGTAGAAGCGGAATTGAATTAATTTTTCTTAAAAACACCTAGCGTAAGTAGGGTGTTTTTATTTTGTGCTATAATTAAGCCAGTTATGGGTAAAAAAATATTAAAATTTATTTTGGTTTTGGGACTAGTGGTTTTTCTGACCATTCTGGGTTTGTTTGTTTATTTTAATTTTCAAATTTATTCTCAAGACAAAAACTATTATGATGACCCAGTGGTTTCTTTGGTGAAAGAGAATGGGGAAACAAAGATAAAGATTAGTGAAACAAACAAGGAAGAATTGAAAATTTTTTTGAGAAAAATAAAGAAAATAATTTATCACGAAGCTACTCTGCATAATCCGGAAGGGGATATGCTGCCGGATAATATAGATGATGATATTATCAAAAAGATAAAAGATAAAGTGGAATAATATGAAAGTAAAAGTAGAATTAAATAATTTAACTAAAAGTCCGCTTAAGGCGGAAAACCTAAAAAAAGTGGTGGCCAAAACGCTGAAAAAAACTAGATTGGTTTTTTTGGAAAAACGATCCATTTCCGTAAGTTTGGCGCTAGTGGGAGCCAAAGAAATCAGAAAAATCAATAAAACTTATCGGAAAAAAAATTCTGCCACTGACGTGCTGTCTTTTGCGGAACACAAAAATATAGCGGAAATAAAAAAACAGCGAGGCGAGCTATTTTTAGGGGAGTTAATTTTATGTTATGATGATATAAAGCAATATGTTAAAAAAGAAGGATTAAATGTAAAAACAGAAACTGAAAAAGCAGTAGCTCATGGAGTGCTTCATTTGCTGGGTTATCGACATGGAAAAAAAATGTTTGATCTTCAGGAAAAATAAACTAATAATTTAACCCCCAATTAAATTCCCGCCAAGCGGGATTCGGCTCAGTCGAAATTTAATAGGGCAAGAAAAAAATGAATAGATTTAGAGAATTTTATCAAAGTTTAAATTATGCTGTTCGTGGGCTGGCTTACGCTTTGAAAAGCGAAAAAAATTTTCAGAACGAAATTATTATCGGAATTTTGGTTTTTATCGCGATGATTTATTTTCGGATTACCCAAGCTGAGATGGTGATTTTGCTTTTGGTGATTTTTGGGGTTCTGATTATGGAACTACTTAATACAGTAATGGAAAGAATAATGGATATGCTCAAACCGCGAGTGCATCCGTATGTGAAGTTGATTAAGGATTTGATGGCTGCCAGTGTTTTGGTGGCTTCTCTTTTAGCTATAATCATCGGACTAATTATCTTTATTCCGTATATTACTGGATAGATAAATTGGCTATTTTTTGAAAGCGTCAAGGCGGGCGTTTTTTTGAATTAGAAAAACATATAGTGAGGAACCTTTTATCTATTACGCTAGGCTTGACAAAAAACTAAGATTTAGTAAAATACGCTCTATAATCATAAAAAAGCTAAATCGAACAAATCGAAAAAATAATTTTCTTACTGTCTTCGTGACGGTATTTTTTAATAATCATTTGTTAGATTAATTAGCGTTGTTTACAAAAGTTGTTAAAATAGTTAATAACAATTAAGTAAACAACATGGTTATTCACAAGAAAACTCGA
>PFCG01000002.1 GCA_002773095.1 Candidatus Moranbacteria bacterium CG10_big_fil_rev_8_21_14_0_10_35_21 | reverse complement strand
AAAATTAATTCAACACCGGAAAAACAAAAAAACAGCCCAGGAAGCTGTAAAAGTTAAAAAAAGTAAGTGTTCTATTTGACCCCTGCGGGCAGGAAAGAATGAAAATAATTTTTTAATATATTTTAATTAACTTAAGAACGTATGAAAAAGAAAAATAAAAAGAAAAAATCGGGGGTAATAGCTAAAAGAAAAAATCAGAAGAGAAAAAAAGTTTCTCCAAAAACAGTCAAAGCCAAAACAGAAAGTAAGGTCAAGAAAGTAGTTAAAAGAGGCGGAAAAATAGTAGCTTTTTCTCCGGAAAAAATAACTCAGGCAGTTGCCAAGGCCTTTGATTCTACGGGAGAAGGTAGTTTATCGGAAGCCGGAAAAGTGAGTGATAAAGTTATTCAACTACTGAATAAAAATTATAAAGAAGGTTATATACCCGAAATTGAAGAAATTCAAGATTTAGTGGAAAGGGTTTTGATGATTTTGGATTATGAAGAAACAGCTAAGTCCTATATTCTTTATCGTGAACAACATCGAAAAATTAGGGACACAGAAGAGTCTCTGAAAGAAGCGGTCAATTTAGTGGATAAATATATTGGAGAAGCAGATTGGAAAGTTAAAGAAAATGCCAACATGGCCTATTCTCTTCAAGGACTGAATAATTATATTTCTTCTATAGTCAGTTCTAAATATTGGATGGATCGTGTTTATTCTAAAGAAGTTAAATATGCTCACGAAGGGGGAGATTTACATATTCATGATCTTCAATTGGTAGCGGCTTATTGTTGCGGATGGGATTTACAAGATCTTCTTCGGCGTGGTTTTACAGGAGTCTCTGGTAAGGTATCTTGCAAGGCAGCCAAGCACTTTGGTTCAGCGTTAGGGCAAATGGTTAACTTTATTTATACTCTTCAAGGAGAAGTAGCTGGGGCACAAGCTTTTTCCAATTTCGACACGCTCTTAGCACCATTTGTTCGATTTGATAAATTGACCTATGAAAAAGTGAAGCAGGAAATTCAATCTTTTGTTTTTAATATGAATGTTTCTACTCGAGTCGGCTTTCAAACTCCCTTTTCCAATATTACGATGGATATTGCTCCACCTAAAAATTTAGCTAAAGAAGCAGTGCTCTTGGGAGGCGTGCCACAGAAAGAAACTTACGGAGAATTTCAAGAAGAAATGAATATGATTAACAAGGCTTTCGCTGAAGTAATGATGAAAGGTGATGCCAATGGAAGAGTTTTTACTTTCCCCATTCCTACCTATAATATTGGAAAAGATTTTGATTGGGATGATAAAAAGTTTAACCCTATTTGGGAAATGACGGCCAAATATGGGATACCTTATTTTGCCAATTTTGTAAATTCCGATATGGATCCAGATGATGCCAGAAGTATGTGTTGCCGATTACGATTGGATAATCGTGAATTACACAAAAGAGGAGGTGGACTTTTTGGAGCTAATCCACTCACCGGATCAGTGGGCGTGGTTACTATCAATATGCCCCGTTTAGGTTATTTAGCTAAAAATAAAAAAGATTTTTACCAGCGTCTAGATCATTTAATGGATTTATCTAAAGAAAGTTTGGAAAATAAAAGAAAGTTAGTAGAAAATTTAACTGATCGAGGACTCTATCCTTACACCAAATTTTATTTGGAAGCTATTAAAATGCGAAGAGGACAATATTGGGCTAATCACTTTGGAACTATTGGGCTACTTGGAATGAATGAAGCCGCGCTTAATTTAATTGGAGAAAATATTGCATCTAAAAAAGGACAAAAGTTGGCTGAAGAAGTTTTGACCCATATGCGCAACAGAATTATCGGGTATCAAAAACAAACTGGTAATCTCTATAATTTGGAAGCGACTCCAGCTGAAGGAACTTCTTATCGTTTAGCCTCAATGGATATTAAAAAATATCCAGAGATGATTTTTGCCAATGATGAGTTAGTGAAAAAAAATCAAGCTGAGCCGTATTATACCAACTCCACTCATTTGCCAGTTTCTTTTACGGAAGATATTTTTGAAGCTTTGGATTTGCAAGATAAATTGCAAACCAAATACACCGGAGGAACAGTGTTGCATGGTTTTTTGGGAGAAAGAATTTGGAATTCAGAAACCACCAAAAATCTAGTTAGAAAAATAGCGGAGAACTATGCCCTTCCTTATTTTACTCTCACTCCTACTTTCAGTATTTGTCCGGTCCATGGCTATATTCGCGGAGAACACTTTACTTGTCCTAAATGTGTGATAGAACAGCCAACCGAAGTTTATTCTCGCGTAGTCGGTTATATTCGTCCGGTTCAGCAATGGAACAAGGGTAAGCAAGCTGAGCTTAATGATCGAAAAGAATATATGGTAGAGGGAAAAAAGAACAAGGTTACCATTCAAAAATCATCGCTCAAACTGAGTGTTTAAATAAAATAATTAATTAACAAACCCCACCCTAATTTTACACTGCCTTTCAACCATCAATATTGAAAGATAATTCGTAAAGTTAGTGTGAAAAAACAAACATATGCAAAAATACATTTGTCATGATTGCCAGAAGACACTGGTTAAAAATGAAGAGTATATGCCCTACAAAAGTGGCTCCGAAACTTTTATCAAGTGCAAACAATGTCACAAAGAAAATTCAGCCTTGAAAAATTTTCAACCAACGGAGGTCTATTCTCGCGTAGTCGGTTATATTCGCCCAGTTCAACAATGGAACAAGGGTAAACAAGAAGAATTCAAGGATCGCGCCGAATATGTTGTAAAACAGCCGGCTTGCTGTTAGAGTAAAGGAAAAGATAGTGGGGCAATCCTGAGTATTCGGGATTGCCCTAATTTTAAGCCAAAAGAGCACTTTTTTATTTATCATTGTTTTTATTTCGAAAGGACATTCACTCATCCCAGCCGATTCGTTCATTCAGAGTTTCCCTTCGCTCTTTTCGTTTTAACAAACGAAAAACCGTGCTCGCTTTGGGAAACAATGCCTTCGAAATAAAAACAATTCGATAAATTTTTGTCGAGGAATTGAACTAAAAATAATTTAGACATTGGAAAATTGGGATTTTATTGGAAATTAGAAATTAAAAATTGGAAATTGTATGATAATAGGTGGTTATCAAAAATTAACTCTCATAGATTATCCAGGGAAATTAGCCACTACGGTTTTTACAGTGGGTTGTAATTTTCGTTGTCCTTTTTGCCATAATCCCGAGTTGGTTAACTTGAGTTTGCCTCACGGTAATATTATGGAAAAAGAATTTTTTGATTTTTTAAGAAAAAGAAAAGGTAAATTGGAAGCCGTTTGTATCACTGGTGGGGAGCCGACTCTGCAGTCGGACTTAGAAGATTTTATTAAAAAAATAAAAAGGCGAGGACTTTTAGTAAAGTTGGATTCCAATGGGATGCGTCCGGATATTATTAAAAAATTGCTGGATAAAAAACTACTAGACTATATTGCTATGGACATTAAAAGTAGTTTAAAAAATTATGGAAAAACAGTTGGAACTAAAGTGGATAAAGATCGCATAAAATTAAGCGTGGAATTGGTTCGCCATAGTGGGATTGGCTATGAATTTCGTACTACGGTAGTTCCTGGATTGCACACGGAAGAAGATTTTGAAGAAATTGGCAAATGGCTTCAGGGAGCTAAAAAATATTATTTACAAGTTTATCGTGATCAAATTATTCTTAATCCTCGCCTCAAGAAAAAAACTAATGGTAAATCGCTGGATTTAAAAAAAATTAAAAAAAATATTTCCAAAAATTTTGAAATAATGGAAATTAGAGGAGACTAATTATATGAGAATATATGTCAAGGTCGTTTCTAAATCATCAAGGAACAAAATTGAAAAAACAACGGAGGGAGAATATAAAGTTTGGGTCACGGCTCCACCAGTTAATGGCCAGGCTAATGAAGTCGTCATAAAAGTATTAGCGGGTTATTTTAAAGTTTCCCAATCGTGTGTGGAAATTGTGGGTGGAAAAACAGCCAAAATTAAAATTGTGGATATTTTGTTATAATTTAGAAATGCCTAAACACAGAATTTTTTTATTTCTATCTCTAAGTTTTATTCTGGGAATATTTATCCAATCCTTTTTTAAGGGTGAGGGTAAAATAATTGGATTGGGACTTTTGATTTTTTTCATTATTATACTGGCAATTTTTTGGAAAAATAAAATGGCGACGATAGTCGCTTTTTCTATTTTATTTTTGGCTTTTGGAATTTGGCGCACAGAGTTGGCGCTAGAAAAATTAGATAAGTTAAGTTTGGATGGTCAAAAATTTTCCGGATTGGTTATGATTTCCAAAGAACCGGAGTCGAAAGAAAATTATCAGAAAGTCATTGTGGTTACTGATGAAAAATTAAAATTATTAGTTAATGCTCCATTATATTCGGAGTTGGCCTATGGAGATGAAATTAATTTGCAGTGTAATTTAAAAATAGTGGAAAATTTTGCCGATGATTTTGATTATTGAATGTATTTGGCTAAAGATAATATTTATTATGTTTGCCAAAATGTGAAAATAGAAAAAACCGATAAAAACTCAGGTTATAGAATGTATGTAGCTGTCTTAAGCTTTAAAAATAAAATGACGGAAAGTATTCGGGAAATGATTCCTCAACCGGAAGGCACTTTGGCGGCGGGTTTGCTTTTTGGCGGGAGTGGGGAATTAAGCGAAAGGGTAAAAAATAATTTTTCCAAAACCGGTATGACTCATATCGTGGCTGTGTCTGGGTATAACGTAGCCATTATTGCCGAGTATCTTATTCTGCTGGGGATATTTCTTGGACTTTGGCGGCAGAAAGCTTTTTGGTTTGCCATAGTGGGAATATTTTTTTTCGTAGCCATGATTGGTTTTCCTTCTTCGGCGGTAAGAGCTGGCGTGATGGGCAGTTTATTACTTTGGGCGATGAAAAATGGGAGGTTGGCCAACGCTTGGAACGCCATCCTTTTCGCTGGAGCGATTATGCTTTTGATTAATCCCTTGCTGCTTGTCTGGGACATCGGTTTTCAGCTTTCTTTTTTAGCTACTATCGGAATTGTGGCGCTGTCACCTTTTTGGGAAAGATATTTTATGCGAAAATATCAATTTATGGGTCTAATGGAGATTATGCTTTTAAGCCTAAGTGCTCAGATTTTTGTCTTGCCGATTATCGCTTACAATTTTCATACTTTTTCTGTGATTTCTCTGGTGGCCAATATTTTGATTTTACCCATTATTCCGTTAACTATGCTGTTGGTTTTTTCTGTTTCTGTTTTTGGATTATTTTTAAAACCATTGGCGCTAGTCTTTGCCTGGTTGGCCTTTCTTCCGCTAAAATATGAAGTGTTGGTAATAAATTTTCTGGGCGAATTAAGTTGGTCAAGCCGGGTAGTGGAAAAAGTTGGTTGGCAATTTTTTATGCTATGGTATGGAGTATTGGCGCTAGTCAGTTATTGGGTAAATAAAAAAATAAAAAATGATCTATTATAGAAAAATAATTTATACAGGCTTAGTTTTTTTGTTGGTGTTAGCTTTATTAGTAGGAGGAATAATTTTCTTCTATCAAAAAAATCAGGCGCTGGAAGTCATTATTTTAGACGTGGGGCAAGGAGACGCCATTTTAATTTCCGAAGGATCTAATCAGATTTTAATTGATGGTGGAACGAGCGGAAAGAAATTATTGGAAAAGTTGGGAGAATATATTCCTTTTTGGGATCGGCAAATAGAAGGGATTATTACCACTCATCCCGACCAAGATCACATTGGTGGGCTAATAGACGCTTTTCAGACCTACAAAATAAAAACTATTTTCAAAACCGAAGCACGTAGTTCTTCTTTGGTTTTTTCTGCCTTGGAAAAAGCCATTGAAAAAGAAAAACCTGCCCGCAATGCCTTCGGCAAAGCTGAGGCAGGCGGGATGGAAATTGTGGAGGCAAAAAAAGGTGTTAAAATAAAATTTCCATCAGGAGCCGAAATTGATATTCAATATCCTTTTGCTTCACTGAATAAATTAAATGAAAAAGATTCTAATGCTGGATCGGTAGTGGCTAAATTAATTTTTGGGGAAAATTCTTTTCTGTTTACTGGAGACCTGCCGAGCACTCAAGAAGCGGAATTGATAAAAAATAAAGTAGCTTTGAAAGCTAATATTCTCAAGGTTGGGCATCATGGGTCAAAATATTCTACTAGCCAAGAATTTTTAAATGAAGTGAAACCAGAGGAAGCAATTATATCGGTCGGAAAAAATAATCGGTATGGTCATCCGACTCCGGAAGTTTTGGAGCGATTGAAAAATATTGGAGCGCAAATTTTCCGAACGGATGAAACAGGAGATATAAAATACGAATGCTCGAAGCCAGAGGCACGCTGTGTCATTGTTGCCAATTAAATTTTTTTGTGATAGATTATAAAGCAATAAGAATTAAAACTTTTTAAAATTATGTCAGCTCATCCAAGTAAAGAAAAAACCTTAGTCATTATTAAACCGGACGGAATTCAACGTTCATTAGTTGGTGAAATAATTAAACGTTATGAAAGACTAGGTCTTAAATTAGTGGGAGTCAAAATGACTATTCCTTCTGAAGAACATGTAGAAAAACATTATTTGATTGATCCCGAATGGATTAGGAAAGTAGGAGAAAAATCCATCGGCTCTTATAAGAAAAAGGGAATTAAGCCTCCTTCTGAGAATCCTGAAGAAGTGGGAAATAGTGTTTTGGAGAGACTAAAAAAATATATGTCATCTGGTCCAGTGTTGGCCATGGTTTGGCAGGGTAATCAAGCAGTAGGAATTGTGAGAAAAATTACCGGAGGGACTGAACCACTAACATCAGACGTGGGAACTATCCGAGGAGATTTAACCATTGATTCTTATAAAATTGCTGATACTGATGATCGACCAATTAGAAATCTTATTCATGCTTCGGGAACGCTAGAAGATGCCGAAAAAGAAATTAATCTTTGGTTTAATGAGAAAGAAGTTATGAATTATCGTTTAGTTCAAGAGCAAATTCTTTATGATGTTAATTTGGATGGAATTTTAGAATAATTTATCAAGTAAAGTTTAGAGGGGAAGTTATGATTGACTCCCCCTCTTTTTATTTTTAAAAAATATGGAATAATGGGATTTATTAAAAGAAAAATTCAACGGGGTGTAGCCCCGTTAGAAATAATTTATTTATATTTTCGTTTTTTTAAAATACTTTCTAACGGGGTGTAGTATAATGGTAGTACGCAAGGCTGGGGGTCTTGTAGCCGGGGTTCAATTCCCCGCACCCCGACCAATTCAGACATTTCAAATTTTCAGAGGAAAGGGTTTGCTCACTTGCCCCGCCGGAGTTTATCCCGCACGGCGATGCGAGAGCGGGTCTCGCTTCGCAAAAAGCCCTGTATTTCGGAATTAAATCGTAAGGTCGGACAAATTCAAATTCAGTTTTTCGGG
>PFCG01000010.1 GCA_002773095.1 Candidatus Moranbacteria bacterium CG10_big_fil_rev_8_21_14_0_10_35_21 | reverse complement strand
GAACTTCTTTCTTTTTTTTCATTGTTTCAAATTTAAAAATTCTTACCTTTATATCTTACTAGTGTTCTATTTCAAATGCGAATCCGGGTTTTTAGCAACAAAATAACCCTTATCCTAAAGGAGGATAAAAATGAAGAGAGTTTTATCGTTGTTGGTAGTTGTGTTTGTTTTTGGGATAGCAGTAAATTGTTTTGCCGGAGGTGGATTCGATTATTATGATCGCATTACGCTTTCAGCTAAAGGAGAATTTATTTATCATATAAATTTTCCATTTTTAGTTCCATCTGGTAATTGTAATCAGCTAGATGTTTACAAATACAACAAAAGTTTTTCTTTTTTTGGGACGGAGGCTTCTTGGGAACTTTTGCCGGTAGGAACAGTTGTACAGAAAGGAATTTATAAGTTTATCAACAGGGAAACTGGCTGTGATTTAAATGTTTCCATCGAGGGCGCTCCAAATAATGTAACTATTCCAGTAAATAGCTGGACGGGGCTTGAAGTTGAGCCTGAAGATCTTGGGCTGTTTGTAAAAAATGGATGGACTTCTGATAATATTTTTAATTTATCAGAAGATGATGCGGAATACAGTTATCTCTTGATTTTTAATCAATTTGGACAAAAAACATCAATAGGGGTGTTATTGTCAAATTCATTTAATTTTGCAGGGGATATCGTAGGAGCAATTATTCCCAATAAAAGAGGGCTATTGGGAAGAAAAGTTTTTTTTGATGAGACAAATAAATACAAGAATATGATTATTAATGAAAGTGAAGCGGAATTTCACTGGGTAAAAAAAATGAACAAAAAAGTCTATATTGGTATATTGGCAGGGTTAATCATTTTACTTTTAGGAACATTGGGTTTTTTGGTTTGGAAAATTTTAACAATAAACCAAAAAGAAGCACCTTCCAATGTGATATCCACGAAGGAATTATTATCTCCAGTGACGAATTTAGTTGAGAACAAATTATTCTATATTAAGGAAAATAATGTTCATTCTAAGGACATAAAAACAGGAGAGGTTAAGATATGGACGTCGTTTGCTAATAATGAAAAAATAATAGAAGATGCCAACAGTAATCCTTTAGTTACTTACATTCCTATTTTGCAAGTGATTGATAGCGAGAATGTGGGATTCCTGAAATGCGAAGCAGAGTTTGTTGATACTTTTAATCTAAATTTCAAGGCATGTAATATAATGCTTTTAAATTTAAATAATTCAAGTCTTGAGGAAGTTAAATATTCCCAAAGCGAAGAAACAAAAGACCCATATTCTAAAATTCAAGCAGTTGCTTGGTTTAATAAGGATAAATTTGCGGTAATTAAAATAGGAGATAATTTAGATAAATACCGAATTTATATTGTTGAGAATGGTGTTGCAAAATTAATCAAAGAATCAAAAATAAATCCAGAATGGAATGAATATGGCGTACCCGAAAGACTAAGCTTTTCTCCTAATGGGGAATATGTTTTCTATTGGAGTATAATGTCCCCGCAAATTCAGACAGGTATAGAATATTATGCTTACTTTTCGCTTTGTCTAGACTTTGACGGGAGTATTTGCTAGTATAAGACAGTATAATCAGAAAACTATGGGAATATTTACTAAAGCTTTTGGCTCTAATGAAAGAGAAATTCGCAAGCTTAATCCGATGGTGGATGTGATTAATTCACATGCCGATAAAATCAAAAAATTATCGGATGAGGAATTAAAGCAAAAAGCTCAATCTTTTAGAGAACAATTAAAAAATGGAACTAAACTAGATGATCTTCTTCCAGAAGCTTTTGCAGTTGTTCGCGAAGCGGCTGATCGAGTGATTAGCGAACGGCATTTTGACGTTCAGCTTTTGGGTGGGATAGTTTTGCATCAAGGAAAAATTGCCGAAATGAGAACCGGAGAAGGAAAAACCTTAACTTCCACTTTGCCAATTTATCTCAATGCTCTTTCTGGAAAGGGAGTGCATGTGATAACGGTCAATGATTATTTAGCCAAAAGAGATTGTAATTGGATGGGTTCTATTTTTCACTTTCTAGGAATTTCTACAGCTTGTATTGTGCATGACGCATCCTATATTTATGAGCCAAAAATAGTAGATACTAATGAAGTGACTATTGAAGTGGAAAATTTAAAACCAGTTTCTCGACGAGAAGCGTATGAAGCCGATATAACTTACGGAACGAATAATGAATTTGGATTTGATTATTTGCGGGATAATATGGTTCAGAGTTTAGAACAAATGGCACAAAGACCTTTGAATTATGCCATCGTGGATGAAGTGGATTCTATTTTGATTGATGAAGCCAGAACGCCTCTTATTATTTCTGCGCCAGATATGGAATCTACCAAGATGTATCAATGCTTCGCCCAAATTGTTCCTCGTCTTAAAGAAAAAGCGGATTATGAAGTAGATGAAAAAATGCGCGCCGTCACTTTGACAGATGAAGGAATTTCTAAAGTGGAAGAAATGTTGGGAATGGGTAATATCTATGAAGCGGGAAAAATCAGTTATGTGCATCATCTGGAGCAATCACTGAAGGCTCAAATACTTTTTAATAGAGATCGGGATTATGTGGTCAAAGATGGTGAAGTAGTTATTGTAGATGATTTTACCGGACGATTAACTCCTGGCAGACGCTATAGCGAAGGTTTGCATCAAGCTATTGAGGCCAAGGAAAATGTTAGAGTGCAAAAAGAATCTCGCACTTTAGCTACTATTACTTTTCAAAATTATTTTAGGATGTATGAAAAGCTGGCCGGTATGACTGGAACAGCGGTTACTAGTTCGGAAGAATTTTCTAAAGTTTATAGTTTAAATGTTTTGGAAATTCCCACTCATCGGCCAATGGTTAGAAAAGATTTGCCAGACGTGGTTTACAAAAGTGAAAAAGGAAAATTTGATGCCATTGCGGAAAAGATTAAAGAAATTGCCAAAAATAAACAACCGGTATTAGTAGGAACGGTGGCGATTGAAAAATCAGAATATTTGAGTGCTTTGCTGACACGTCAAGGCATTCAGCACGAAATATTGAATGCCAAAAATAATGAACGCGAAGCCCAAATTGTGGCTAAAGCTGGACAGATGGGTTCTGTCACTATTGCAACTAATATGGCCGGACGTGGAACGGATATTAAATTAGGTCCAGGCGTGAAAGAATTAGGTGGTCTTTTTATTTTAGGAACTGAAAGGCATGAAGCGCGCCGTATTGATAATCAGTTGCGAGGAAGAGCTGGGCGCCAAGGTGATCCAGGGATGTCGGAATTTTATGTTTCTTTGGAAGATGAACTAATGCGCCGTTTTGGAGGCGACAAAATGAAAGATATGATGAATACATTAGGCTTGCCGGAAGATCAGCCGATTCGCAATAGAATTATTTCTAAAACCATTGAAAATGCTCAGAAAAAAATCGAAGGTTTTAATTTTGATATTCGTAATCATGTTTTGGAATATGATGATGTGATGAATCGTCAGCGAGAAGTCGTGTATAAAAAAAGAAAAGAAATTTTGGGTAGTCAGAATTTGAAATCAGAAATGCAAGAATTTTTGAAAGAAGAAATTGAACGTTCGGTTTCGTTTCATACGGCGGGTGAAGAAAATGAATGGAAGCCAGAGGAAATTATTGAAAATGTAAAAACTATTATTCCAATTCCCGAAAACGCTTTGCATAAACTGGAAGAAATTCGTTCTGGCCGAAAAAATAATTCAGTAGAAAAGGTGGGTCAAATTGAAGAAAGTATCTGGGGATTTATCAAGGAGGCTTATAACCGTAAAGAGCAGGAAGTAAGTGTGGAAAATATGCGTATGATTGAAAAAGCGGTTATTTTGCAAACTATGGATGCTCATTGGATGAATCATCTGGATGAAATTGATTATTTGCGCGAAGCGATTGGTTTGCGGGGATATGGTCAACGGGATCCATTGATTGAATATAAAAGGGAAGCTTTCGGGATGTTTTCGCATTTAATGGAAAATGTGCGTTCTAGCATTGTTCACACTATCTTTAAGGTGTCGCTAGTCAATCGAGCAGAAGCTAATCAAGAAAAGTTGAAATTTAAAGGAGCAGATGAAAATGTTGCGCAATTTCAGGGAAAAAATAAAATGGAAAGTTCCGGAAGCGGATCTAGTGAAGAAAATAAACCCAAGCCGATTATTAATGAAGAAAAAACCGGTCGCAACGAGCCTTGCCCATGCGGAGCGAAACATTCAGACGGTCGACCAATGAAATACAAGCATTGTCATGGAAAATAACGTAAAAAATACCAAAAGTGCTGGCGGTGTTGTTATTAATGGAGATGGAAAAATTCTCGTAGTGAATCAAAAGGGAAATTCTTGGTCGCTACCAAAAGGACACATAGAAAATAAAGAAACAAAATTAGATGCGGCCAAAAGAGAAATTTATGAAGAATCAGGAATAAAACAGTTGGAATTTATTCGTGAGCTGGGCAGTTATCAAAGATATAAACTTGGCAAAAATGGAGGAGAAGATCACTCTGAACTAAAAACCATCGTAATGCTTCTTTTTGAAACAGACGAAAAGTTATTAAAACCAGTTGATCCACATAATCCAGAAGCCAGATGGGTAGAAAAAGATAAAGTGGCTGATTTATTAACCCATCCTAAAGACAAAGAATTTTTTCTAAAAATTTTAAAGGAAATATAAAATGCTTAAGCTGGGAAAATACAGGCATTTCAAAGGCAAGGAATATGAAGTGTTGGGTGTTGCGAGACATAGCGAAACACTGGAAGCGTTGGTGGTTTATTGTGCGCTTTATGGAAAAAAACAACTCTGGGTTCGTCTTAAAAAAATGTTTTTAGAAAAAGTCAGTGTTAACGGAAAGAAAATTCAACGTTTTAAACCAATAAAATAAAGCAACCCTGATTAACATAGTGATGCACTACTATACTACGTTGTATGGTAGTACAAAATATAAAGTTATGATGAGAGTTAAATATCATCAATTGTCAGATAGAGATAAGAAAAAATTTCTCGGAGAATTTTATTCGATGATCGCGTTACTTAAAAATCGCGAAGAGGTTAAAAATTTTTTCAAGGATCTCTTAACACTTGGAGAAGTGGTGATGATATCTAGACGAATACAAATAGCTAAATTATTGTTGGAGGGTTATACTTATGAAGAAATTAGAAAAGAACTAAAAATTGGGTTTACTACGGTTAGCCAGGTTGAAAGATGGCTTAATAATGGATTTGGGGGATATAAAAAAGCCATTACAGATTATAGAAAAAAATATCCGGAAAAAGATGAATTTGAAAAATACGGCCGAGTCCCATTTTCTCGGGAATGGGTCAGAAAAAAATACCCGGCACATTATTTACTAGCAAATTTATTAAATAAAAAATCAAAAAGATAGACACTACCATACTACAGTGTATGGTAGTGGATAGTGAAAATAAAGCATGAATAAATTAATGACACTTTGTTTGGTCCATCAACCGCCAAAAATACTTCTTAGGATGAAAAAGAAAGGTTTCGGGGCGGGAAGATGGAATGGGTTTGGCGGAAAAGTGGAACCGGGAGAAAAAATTGAAGATGCGGCCAAAAGAGAAATTTGGGAAGAAGCCGGAATAAAAGTTGAAAATTTAGAAAGTGTGGGAACAGTAGAATTTGAATTTCAATGCAATCCGGAAATTTTAGAAGTACATATTTTTAAAGCAAAAAGTTTTTCTGGAACTCCAATGGAAACTGAAGAAATGAAACCGCAATGGTTTAATGAAGAGGATATCCCGTTTGATCAAATGTGGTCGGATGACAAGTTTTGGATGCCATTATTTTTAGCAGGAAAAAAATTCAAGGGTCGCTTTTTATTTGGAAAAGGTGATAGGGTTTTGGAACATAGATTAAAGAAAATAAAATAAAAAAATAAAAATGGAGTTTTATAATCAAACTATTGAGAAAACGCTAGCAGTAATGAAGTCGGACTCAAGTGGATTGGATGCAGAAGAAGCTAAAAGAAGATTAATAAAGAATGGAAAAAATAGCTTACCAGAAAGCGAAAGGGAAAGCTTTTTTCGAATTTTTTTAAAACAGTTTAGGAGTCCGCTTATCTATATTTTGCTTATTGCCGGGTTAGCCCTGACCTTATTGGGAAACCTAGTCGACGGAATAATCATTGCTTTTGTTTTGCTTTTTAATTCAATCATGGGGGCTATTCAGGAAGGTCGGGCGCAAAGTGCTTTTTTATCTCTTCGAAAAATGGAAAAAATAAAAGCCAGTGTTTTGCGTGACGGAAAAGAAGAGATTATTCCAAGTGAGGAAATAGTCATAGGTGATATTATTCTCCTGAAAGAAGGAGAAAAAATCCCAGCTGATGCAAGAATAATAAGCTCAAATTCACTCAAAATTGAAGAAGCTTCTATTACCGGAGAATCGGAGCCAATATTGAAGTTTTCCGGAATAATTAAAAATACGGGAGTGAGTGTCGCCGATCAGAAGAATATGGTTTTTCGAGGGACTAATGTGGTTGCCGGATTGGGTCGAGCAATAATTATTGCGACAGGAGAAAAAACTTTTATCGGAAAAATATTTGAGAAAGTAGTGTCTATTAATACAGATATTCCCTTAAAGAAAAATATACAAAATTTTTCTAAAATATTGGTAGCATTGGTTATTTCGTTGGCTACTGTTTTATTTTTTATCGGAGTTGGCTTAAATAAGGATCCAAGGGAGATGCTTTCAGTAGTTATTGCTTTAGTGGTTTCCATAATACCAGAGGGTTTGCCGGTAGTTGTCACGCTAGTTTTAGCGTTAGGAATGTATCGTTTAAGTCAAAAAAATGTTTTAGTCAAAAAACTTCAGGCTGTGGAGGCCTTGGGTCAAATTAATCTACTGGCTCTTGATAAAACCGGAACTATTACAAAAAACGAACTTACAGTTAAAGTTGTATTTTCTCAAGGAAAAGAATTTTTTGTTGAAGGTAGCGGGTATAATAATAGTGGGTCAATTTTACAAAACGGAAAAAATATTGACATTTTTAAAGCTGATGGACTATTGTTAGCTGGAAAAATCGCGGCTATTTCTTCCAATGCTCATGTTTCATATTTGTCAGACGAAAATCGTTGGCAAGTTTATGGCGATCCGACTGAAGCGGCTCTTTCTGTTTTTGCTAAAAAAATAAAAATAGAAAAAAACTCTATAATTTCTGAAGAAAATTTAATAGAAGAGTTTCCATTTGACTATAAAACGCGATGCAAGGCTTCTCTATGTAAAATTGCGGGAAAATACTTTTTTTCAGCTATTGGATCTCCAGAAACCTTTTTAGAGAATGCTAAATTTAAAGATGACGAAGAAAAAAAATATTTTGAAGCAGAATTTAAAAAGCTTTCTTCTCAAGGTTTTCGCGTTATCGCTTTTGCTTTTAAGGAAAGTGAAAAAAAACCAGAGTATGATAAAAATAATTTTTTAGGGATAGTAACTTTTGGAGGATATTATGCTATGAAGGATGTTTTAAGGGAAGGAATAAAGGAGTCTGTAAAAAGTGTTCGTGCTTCAGGAGTAAAACCGATTATGATAACTGGTGATCATAGGAAAACGGCAGAAAATATTGCTAGAGAAGCAGGGATTTATGAAGAGGGTGATTTAATTTTTGATGGAAAGGATATTGATAATATGTCAGAAGAGAAATTTTCCGAAAAATTAGAATTAATCTCGGTTTTTGCAAGAGTTTCTCCTGAGCATAAAATGAAAATAATCAATGCTTACAGAAAAAAAGGGAAAATAGTAGCAATGACAGGAGACGGCGTGAATGATGCTCCCTCGCTAGTGGCAGCTGATGTCGGGGTGGCCATGGGGAAGATCGGAACAGAAGTGGCTAAGGAAGCCTCGGATATTGTAGTGCAAGACGACAATTTTAGTCGAATTACAATTGCTATCGATGAAGGAAGAAAAATTATTGAGACTCTAAAAAGAGTAATACTTTATCTTTTTTCTACTAGTGTTGGAGAAGTTTTAATTATTTTAGGAGCTCTTATGTTGGGTTATCCTTTGCCACTTTTAGCGGTACAAATTATTTGGCTTAATTTTTTAACCGATGGTTTTTTGGACGTTTCTTTGGCGATGGAAACATCTGAAAATAAATTTTCCAGCAAAGACAACTTTAAACCAGCCAAATATCTCATTGATTTTCCAATGATTCGTCGAGGAATAATAATGGTTATTCCCATGGCGATAGGAACCTTATTTTTATTTTCAAAATATTTAGGGAATGGAGAGCCAGAAAATTTAGCCAAAGCCCTTACAATTTCATTGACTGTAATGGCGGTATTTCAGTGGTTTAATGCTTGGAATTGTCGCAGCGAAAGTGAATCAATTTTTCAGCTCAAATTTTTAAAAAATAAAATACTAATCACCGCTACAATTTTAGTGGTTGTATTGCAATTATTGGCAGTGTATAATCCATTAATGCAAAAACTCCTCCATACCGTTCCTTTATCAATAGGTGATTGGGTTGTTATTATTTTAGTGGCTATGACAATATTAATTCCAGAGGAAATAAGAAAATTCTTCATAAGAAAATTTTTCATTAAGCAGAAAATTGATTAATTGATGAAAAAGGAATAAGATAAAAAGCATGAATCTTTATAAAAAAAATCTCATACGGTTTTACGGGATTATATTATTAGCTCTCTTGGTAGGGCTAATTTCGTATCCCAAGATAGTTTCCAAAATCCCGCCAGTTTACAATTTCCTTAGCCAGATGAAAATAAATTTAGGCTTGGATTTGCAGGGTGGTATTCATTTGGAATATGAGGCCGATATCAGTAAAATTGATTCCGAAAAAGTGGACGAAGCTATGCAGGCATTGCAGGATGTAATTGAACGGCGGGTGAATGCTTTTGGAATATCCGAGCCGGTTATTTATTCCACCAAAAGCGAATCTGGAAGAAGATTAATTGTGGAGCTGGCCGGAGTAAAAGATATTGCTCAAGCCAAATCTATGATTAAGGAAACACCTTTTTTGGAATTTAAGGAGGTGGGTGAACCAGATAATGAAAATCAAATTCCGGAAGATTTATTAAACCAATTAAACGAACAAGCTAAGAAAAAAGCGGAGGATATCCTAACTAAAGCTTTGTCCGGAGAAGATTTTAATTCCTTAGCTAAAGAAAGTAGTGAAGATCCAGGGAGTAAAGACGAAGGTGGCGATTTAGGGTTCGTGAAAAAAGGATCTTTTGTGCCGGAATTCGATAAAATTCTTTTTGAGGAAGACTTAAAAGACGGAGAAGTGCAACAGCAACTAGTAGAAACTCAATTCGGTTGGCATATTATTAAAAAAATTGAACAAAAGGGCGAGGGAGAAGATTTGGAAATTCACAGCGCTCACATTTTGATTGCTAAGAAAGCCAATCCGGAACCTGAGGTTAATTATATTTCTACCGGACTTTCTGGAAAAAATTTAGATAACGCTAGTGTTGAATTTCGTAGTCAAGGACTTTCAGAACCGGAAGTGGCAATTAAATTTGATTCCGAAGGCACTAAGCTTTTTGCTGAATTGACTAAGAAAAATATTGGAAAACCGATTGCTATTTTTTTGGATGAACAAATAATTAGTGCGCCTACTGTGCAAACTGAAATTACCAATGGCGAAGCGGTTATTACTGGAAATTTTTCTACCGAAGAAGCTAAGGATTTGGTTCACCGACTCAATCAAGGAGCTTTGCCAGTACCAATTAATTTAGTTTCTCAACAATCAGTAGAAGCCACGCTCGGAGCCTCTTCTCTTCAAAAAAGTTTAAAAGCTGGCATGATTGGATTATTTTTAATAATTGTTTTTATGATTGTGTATTATCGTTTCTTGGGAGTTATTTCTGCAATAGCCCTTTTAATTTATGCTGGGCTGATGGTTTCCGTTTTTAAGCTTTCTCTTTTTTCTCCTTGGGCGATAACTTTAACGCTCCCTGGCATTGCTGGATTCATTTTATCTATCGGAATGGCGGTGGATGCTAACATCCTGATTTTTGAAAGAACTAAAGAAGAAATAAAAAACGGACGCAGTATTGTGGGCTCCATCGAAGAAGGTTTCAAGAGAGCCTGGACTTCTATTTTTGATAGTAACATGTCTTCTATTTTGACTGCTTTTATTTTAGTCATTATTGGAACTGGATTTGTGAAAGGTTTTGCAGTGACCTTGATTGTGGGAATTTTACTTTCTATGTTTACGGCGATTATAGTTTCCCGAACTTTGCTACGTTTTTTTGCTGGAGAGTGGATGGAAAAATATCCCTGGATTTTGGGCATAAGTCGTAAAGAAATAAAAAACCAATGATAAATTTTTTATCTAAATTTAAATACGCCTATATTTTTTCCGGAACCTTGGTGGTGGCAAGTTTGGTTTTGCTTTTTACTTTAGGTTTAAAAACTGGAATTGACTTTACCGGTGGAACTTTGATGGAGATAGGTTTTAATGAATCGCTTCCGTCCAATCGAGATCTGCAAAAAACTCTAGAAAGTTTAAATTTGAAAAGTTTAACTCTGCAAGCCAGTGAAAATAAATCAGTATTGATTCGCTATGCAGCCGAGGATGATGAACTTAATCAACAGGTGATGGAAATGATAAATAAAGATTATCCTGAAACCATTCAATTGCGGGCTGATTTTATAAATTCCACAGTTTCCAAGGAATTAAAAAGAAAATCCATCCAGGCGATTATTTGGGCAATTTTTGGAATTTTAGCCTATATTGCTTGGGCTTTTCGCAAAGTTTCTCGTCCGGTTGAATCTTGGAAATATGGGCTAGGAGCCATCTTTGCGTTAGTGCATGATATTGCTATTACAGTGGGAATATTTACGATTCTGGGGCATTATTGGGGCTTAGAGGTGGGTATTCCTTTTGTGGCGGCTTTGCTTACGATTTTGGGATATTCAGTTAACGATACTATCGTGGTATATGATCGAACGCGAGAAAATATTATCCGTAGTTCTCAGAAAGAAAAATTTCCAGAAATCGTCAATCGCAGTCTTAATGAAACTCTCGGACGATCCATTAATACTTCACTCACCGTAATTATTACTCTGTTGGCTATTTATTTCTTTGGGGGAGAATCAATTAAAGATTTTTCATTAGCGCTTATTATTGGAATAGTCTTTGGAACTTATTCTTCAATTTTTGTGGCAACCGCACTTTTAGTGACCAGTTATAAATTACAACTAAAAAATAAAAACTAATAACTACTAACTAATAACCACTAACTAATATTATATGTGGAATCCATTCAAAAAAAATAATCCGGCCGATCCCCAAAAAATGGGAATGTTACAAAAAATTGCTATGAAAAAATTAGCAAATATGAGCGATGTGGAAAAGCAAAAAATTGCTCAAGAAGCTTTTAAGCCGGAAAATCGCGATAAGATGCTCAAAGTGATGGAACAAATGAAAGCTTCGGGGCAAATTACGGAAGAGCAATTTCAAATTGCCAAAAATAAGATGAATTGATAAAATGAGTTTATGGAAAAAGATTTAGAAAAAAGAATAGACGAAATTCTAACCCGCGGAGTGGCGGAAGTTATTGATAAAGAAAACTTAAAGAAAAAATTACTCGCAGGTGAAAAAATTCGCGTTAAATTAGGCACTGATCCAACTAGCCCAAATTTGCATTTGGGCCGAGCGGTAGTGCTTTTGAAATTAAAAGATTTACAGGATTTGGGTCATCAGATAGTTTTGATTGTAGGAGATTTTACTGGTGTAATTGGAGATACCTCTGATAAAGAAAGTGAAAGACCGATGTTGGAAGTAGAGGTGGTCAAAAAAAATTTAGCAACTTACAAAGATCAAGCTGGAAAAATTTTAGATATGGAAAAGGTAGAATTTCACTACAATTCTGAATGGCTCTCAAAATTAGGTTATGCCGAAATTGGTGAACACGCTGACCAATTTTCGTTAGCGGAATTTTCTGCTCGTAAGAATATTAAAAAAAGACTCAAAGAAGGAAAAAGAATCTCTCTTCGGGAAGTGCTTTATCCCTTAATGCAAGGTTATGACAGCGTGGCAATCAAGGCTGGATTGGAATTGGGAGGCACGGACCAAAGGTTTAATCTTTTAGCTGGAAGAGAATTGCAAAAACATTTCAAACAGGATGTTCAGAATATTTTGATGGTAAATTTGATTGAAGGCACAGACGGTCGCAAAATGAGTTCCAGTTGGGGCAACACGATCAACATTATGGACGAACTGAATGATATGTTTGGGAAAGTGATGAGTATGCCGGATGATCTGATAATTAAATATTTTGTTCATTGCACCAGAATTCCAATGGAGATGGTGGCTCAAAAAGAAGCGGAAATGAAATCAAACGCACTCAATCCTCGCGACGCGAAAATGGAGTTGGCTTTTGAAATCACCAAAATTTATCATGGTGAAGCAAAGGCCCAGGAAGCGAAAGAATATTTCGTGAATACATTTTCAGAAAAAAAAACTCCGGAAAATATTTCCGAAATAAAAATTGAAAAAGATGAAATCAAACTCAGTGAGTTTTTGGTTTTGGCAAAAGTGGCTGATTCAATCAGCGATGCGCGAAGAAAAATTGAACAAGGCGGAGTGGAAATTAATGGTGAAAAAATAAGCGATTATAAAATCGTTTTGAATAAAGATAATAGCGGCAACATCATAAAGTCCGGCAAAATTAATTTTATTAAAATAGTTTTCTAACCGGAGGATGGGATGAAGAAAGTAAAAGAAATTTTTGAGAAGTTTAGGGTTTTAATTACTTCTCCATGGATGGCCGCAAAACAATTTAAAAAGTTGGTGGATCAAATGGCTGAAAAGATTGAAGCGGAAGACTAATTTTAGGAGAAAAATATGGAAGCAGTAATCGATTTTTTTCTCGTACTCTGCGGAAGAATCTGTGTTTTGTTTCGTAAAAAAGTAAGAAATTAAGGCAGAAGATTAAGAGGAGGTAATTATGGAACATTGGAGAGCGGTAGTTGTGGTATTATTGATTGTAGCAGGTGCATTTTATCAAAATTATAGGATCCGGCATTGATTTTTTATTTAATATTCAAATAGGGTTGCAACATGCTTGCCACCCTATTCTTTTTGACCTTTTTTAGGCTTTAAGATAGAATAAAAGGGATAATATGAAATTTTATGAGAAGAATTGTTATTGAGGATAATGACGAAAAAATATTATTGGAAGAATTGAACAAAAGGAGTGATGTGAAGGCGGAGCGCATAAAAAGGATGTTGGCCTTGCCAGATCTTACCAAGAAAGAAAATTCTCCGGTAAAAATTGTAAATGATAAAATACTAAACCTTCCTGTGTGGGCGGATTTTGACGTGGTTGAAATTCCGAAAATCGTATCGGCCAGTGATGAGTTCGATTCGCTTAATTTTCCAGCCGGCCATCCAACAAGAAAAGAGACGGATACTTTCTTCTTGGACGGAGACAACTACCATTTGCGAACGCAAATGACAATAATGTGGCCTTATTATTTCCGAGATGAAGAAGTTTTAGAAAGACTGAAAAAAGATGGTGGGGTGGGGTCACTTTCGCCGGGAATTGTTTGGCGTAAAGACGAAATTGACAGAAGCCATTATCCTGCGTTTCATCAGACAGATTTTTTGTATGTTTGTAGAAAAGACAAGAGAATTATTACTTTAAAAGATCTGCAAGACATTCAAGCCGATGCAATAAAAGCAATTTTCGGAGATATTGAATTTAGGTTTTTAGTTGACTCTTTCCCTTTTACAGATCCTTCTACTCAGGCGGAGATTAATTGGAATGGGAATTGGATAGAAATAACTGGAGCAGGACTCGTGCACTCTAATTGTTTGAAAAATTTTGGCTTAGACCCAGAAGTTTATAATGGATATGCTGGCACGTTTGGTCTAGACAGGCTAGCCATGATAAAGATGGAAATACCGGATATTAGAATTCTCTGGTCGGCTGATGAAAGAATTACGAGTCAATTCAAAGATATTAACAGTAAATTTAAGGAAGTCAGTAAATTCCCCGCTACCATCAGAGATATTTCGTTTATTATTAATAAGGATGTGAGTCTTAACAATTATTATGAAATTGTTCGAGATCATGCAAATAATCTGATTGAGGAGGTAAAACTTTTGGATGAATATGAAAATGAGGAAAAATTTGGTAAGAACAAAAAAAGCTACACCTTTCGTATCGTATATTGTTCATCCGAAAGAACTTTAACCAATGAAGAAATTAATAAAATACAAACAATAATCCGCACAAAAACAAAAAAGGAACTAGGTGCATTACTGCGATAAATTTATAGCTATGAAAGAATTTCCCAAGCAATATAATTTTAAGGAAAGCGAACAAGCAATCTATGCCCTATGGGAGAAGAGCGGTTTTTTTCGGCCGGAAAAAATTAGAAGTCAAAAAAAATATACCAACATATTGCCGCCACCCAATGCCAACGGAGAATTGCATCTGGGGCACGCCAGTGGCTATGCCGTGATGGATATTTTTGGGAGATTTGAACGGATGAGAGGCAAAAAAGTATTACTCTTGCCAGGAAAAGATCATGCTGGAATTCAAACTCAAGTGGTCTTTGAAAAAAAATTAAAAAGCGAAGGGACAGATGCTCGTCAATTAGGTCGCACCGATTTTTATCGACAAGCTTTAGATTTTACCTTAAAAAATGCCGAGTATATGCGTTCCCAAGAAAAGCGAGTGGGCATTAGCGCTGATTGGTCTCGGGAAAAATTTACACTTGATCCACAGATTTCTAAAGTAGCGATGGAAACTTTTGTTAAAATGTATCAAGACGGAATGGTTTATAAGGGGAAAAGAATAATTAATTGGTGTCCTAGTTGCGCCACATCGCTTAGTGATTTGGAAGTAATTCACAAAGAGAAAGAAGGAAAACTTTATTTCATAAAATATCCTTTTAAAAATTCCGAAGAATTTATAACTGTGGCTACTACTCGTCCGGAAACTATGCTGGGCGATACAGCTGTGGCAGTTAATCCCAAAGATAGTCGCTACTTCAGATTTATCGGTAAAACCATAATGCTTCCTTTGATGAAAAGAGAAATTCCATTAATAACTGATCGAAGGATTGATATGAATTTTGGAACGGGAGCGGTTAAAATTACGCCGGCGCATGATATGTTGGATTGGCAAATTGGCAAAGATAATAATCTGGAAGAAATTCAAGTGATTAATGAACAGGCTAAAATTACTGAATTAGGCGGAAGATTTAAAGGACAAAGCACCTTAGAAGCGCGAGCCAACATCCTGAGTGATTTGAAAAAACTAGACTTATTTGAAAAAGAAGAAACAGTAAAAAATTCTATTTCTCTTTGTGAGCGATGCAAAGCGGTTATTGAACCGTTGGTTTCTTTGCAGTGGTTCATAAATGTAGATGCTGAAAAATTTTCATTAAAAAAAGAAGCTATTAAATCTATTAAAGCAGGGAAAATAAACTTTTATCCGGAAAATTTCAAAAAAATAATGCTGCAATGGTTCAACGGGTTAAATGATTGGTGTATTTCCCGTCAAATTTGGTGGGGACATCAATTTCCAGTTTGGTATTGCCAATGTTCCTCTGAAGAACCGATAGTTTCCTTGGAACGGCCGAAAGCTTGTCCGAAGTGCGGAAGTCAAAAAATAATCCAAGATGAAAATACTTTTGATACTTGGTTTTCATCTGGTCAGTGGGCCTATACTTCACTAGGTTTTCCCAACGGTAGTGATTATAAAAATTTTTATCCCAGCCAAATGATGGTGATGGGTAGAGATATTTTGTTTTTTTGGGCGGCTAGAATGGTTATGATGAGTCTTTATCGCACCAAAAACGTTCCTTTCAAAAATATTTATTTTACTGGATTAATTCGTGATCGAGAGGGGAATAAGATGTCCAAGTCGCGGGATAATGGAATTGACCCGTTGCAGATGATTGAAAAGTTTGGAGCCGATGCGTTACGACTTAGTTTAGTAATGGATATTTCAGCCGGGCAAGACTCTAGACTCTATGAAGAAAAAATTGAAAACTATCGTAATTTCGTGACCAAGCTTTGGAATATCGCTCGCTATGCCAAAACTAGCGTGCCTGATTTTTGTCTAATAAAAAAACTAAAGAAAAATTCAATCAAAACAGTTTCTAATAGGTGGATAATCACTAACCTCAATCAAACTATCGAAGAAGTGACGAAATTTATGGAAGAAAAAAACATTTCGTTGGCTCAAGAAAGGCTCCGGAATTTTACTTGGGATGATTTTGCTGATTGGTATATTGAAATTAATAAAATGGAAAAAAATCCGGAAGTCATAGGTTTTGTTTTGGATAAAATTATCCGTCTTTGGCATCCCTTTGCTCCTTTTGTTACCGAAAAAATTTGGCAAGAAATTGAAGCCAAAAATAAAATGCTAATGATTTCCGAATGGCCTCAAAAAACTGCGTGTGTTTTTCCGACCAAAGAAAAAAAATATTTTCAGGATTTAAAAAATCTGGTAACCAAAATTAGAAATATTAAAGCCAATTATCGCATAAAGCCGGCTGATCGAATTGTGGCTTATGCGGAAAATTTTGCGGAAAAATCTATTATTGAAAAACTAGCAAAAATCAGAATTTTAAAATATCCCAAAAATGAAGCTAAATTAGTGAGGGTGGAATTTGGAGATAAAAAAATATTTCTGGATATTTTGAGCAAGGTAGATCTTAAAAAAGAGCTGATAAATATGGAAAGAGAGCTGGATGTTCTAAAGACTGCCATTGAAAAGCATAAGAATCTTCTCAAGAATCCGGGATTTTTGAAAAAAGCGGCCCAGGAACAGATAGTTTCCGCTCGAGAAAGGCTTTTGGGGTATCAGACCAATCTAAAGGAGAAGAATGAAATAATGGGAAATTTTAAAAAGCTTGTTTAGGACTTATTAAAGCCATAAATAAGTTTTTTTTGTTGACAAAAAGAGTTAAATGAATTATTATATGAAGAGCTTTTTAACAGTTAAATCCTGAATTTTTCAGAGCCAATTAGGCAATCGCTCCGACTTTATGTCGGAGAGGAAAGTCCGGACATTCTCGGTGAAAATCGAGTCAAGGGTAATGGATAACGTCCATCGTCTGCCTCGCGAGGGGTATGATAGGGAAAGTCCCGCCGTTGGCGGGATCCCGCTTCTTTGTGAAAAGGGGCGGTGATGCCACAGAGACAATACTAACCAATTTTGATTGAGTTTAGCCCAGCACCTTTTCTGCAAACAAATTTTTTTAACAGTTTATTTTTCGTAGAGAAACGACTGCGTCTTACGCTGTATTAAATATAAGTTTGTTAATGGAAAAGGTGCATGGGCGCTCAATCTTGTAGCTGAGCTGAATCTCAGACAAAATTGGCGAAAGGTGAAAAGAATATTAGTGTTTTTAATTCCTTGTTCGCTTTATCAGCTGAATAGCGAAATTAAGAGCTATGATATTTATTTGTTAGTGATAACAAAATAGGGAAAACCCTACTTGATGCAAGGCCGTACTCCGACGTTACGTCGGAGGGTGCCGCTAGAATTCGATGGCAACATCGGATCAAGATAAATGATTGTCGTCCCGAGTTCTCGGGATACAGAATCCGGCTTATAGATTGGCTTTGAAAAATTACGGGTTTAAAGAAAAAATTTAAATTATGAAGAGATCAGAATTATTTTTTAGCTTTATCCAAGTGCCTATCGATTTTTTGATGTTGATTTTAGCAGCTATGTCCGCTTTTGCGATTCGAAATATTCCAGAATTTCTCATCCTAAAACCGAAATTATATGATTATCCTTTTGAGAGTTATATTAAAGTAATTTTAATCATAGCTCCTTTTTTTATTTTAATTTATGCCTTAGAAGGTTTATATAATAAACGAGTCACCAAGCACTTGTGGCAAGAAATGGTTACGGTTTTCAAAGCTACTTCTATTGCGTTGGTTATTTTAATCGTGGCCATCTTCCTGAAACGGGAATGGTTTTCTTCTCGTTTTGTTATTTTATCCGGTTGGATTATGGTCACAGTCTATGTTTCATTGGCACGCTATTTTATTAATTTTTTGCAAAAGTGGTTGCTCAGAAAAAAAGGTATGGGGGTTCATCGGGTTTTGTTGATTGGGCGTAATGGGAAAATGAGCACTATTAATAAATTAATCAAACAGGATAAAAATTTAGGTTATCGGGTCGTGGAGCAAATTGGATTTCCTCACTTGAAAACCATAAAAAAAATAAAAGAAGAGAAAGGAATAGATGAAATAATATTATGTGAACCCTCTATCACTGATGATGAGCAGGAAAAATTAGTGGACTACTGTGCGATTAATAATATTGGTTTTAAATATATTCCTACCTCTCTTCAAACTACCCGCTATGAAGTTAATGTTTTAAATGGAGAGCCTATTATTGATGTAAAGCATACGCCTTTAGATGGTTGGGGGAAGATTCTTAAACGAATTTTTGATATAGTGTTTTCTACCATAGCCATAATCATTACTTCTCCTCTGATGTTGATTATCGCATTGGCTATAAAAATAGAAAGCAAAGGGCCAGTCGTTTATAAAAATGAAAGAGTGGGGGATAATGGAAAGAAATTTTTTGTTTATAAATTTCGTTATATGAAATGGGAACAATCCATTAGTCATGACAATCCCAAATTAAAAGATGCTATGCAATTGGAAAAAAAATTAATCGAAAAACAAAGTGTGCGAAAAGGTCCTCTCTATAAAATAAAAGCTGACCCAAGAAAAACCAGAGTAGGACGTTTGATTGAAAAATATTCTTTGGATGAACTTCCTCAATTTTTTAATGTTTTTTTGGGCTCTATGAGCGCGGTTGGTCCACGACCTCATCAGGAAAGAGAAGTGGAAAAATATATGGATTATCATCGACGCTTGCTGACTATCAAACCGGGAGTAACTGGAATGGCTCAAGTTTCCGGACGCTCTGATCTGAATTTTAATGAAGAATATCGATTGGATCTTTATTATATTGAAAACTGGTCATTGAAATTGGATTTAAAGCTTTGCCTAAAAACTTTTGGAGTGCTGCTTAGAAAACGTCGGAATTCATAAACTTTTAACTAAAAAAGGATAAGGGGGAAATTACGTATTAAATTATTACGTAATTAATTACTGAATTAATTCATGAATTTTTATCCGCCTTTCCATAAAAATACCCAATAATGCGGGTATTTTTATTTGATGATATAATGGAGTATATGAAAATTGCCTTAGTCCACGATTATCTAGTCCAATATGGAGGAGCGGAAAGAGTGCTGGAATGTTTTTCCGAGCTATTTCCCTATGCTCCAATTTACACTTTGGTCTATAACAAAAAACTAATGCATGGGGTTTTTGACAAAAAAGATATCCGCACTTCTTTCTTGCAAAAAATTCCTTTTTCCAAAAGTTCTCATCGAATTTTCCCTCAATTTATGCCGATGGCTATTGAACAGTTTGATTTTTCCAAATATGACATTGTCCTTTCGGATTCTTCCAGTTATTCCAAAGGCATCATCACTGGACCGGAAACTTTGCATATTTGCTATATGCACACGCCTATGAGATATGCTTGGGATGATTGTCAAAAATATACTCAGGATTTTTATTTCCCCGGAATTATTAAAAAAATAATTCCCTTTGTGATGAACTATATCCGGCTTTGGGATCGCATCAGTGCCGATCGAGCGGATCGATTGATCGCCAATTCAAACTTTGTGGCCAAACGAATAAAAAAATATTACAAGAGAGAGTGTAAAGTAATTCATCCTCCAGTTAATATTAAAAATTTTGTGGTTAGCCAGAAAAAAGGAGATTATTTCCTGATGGTAGGAAGATTGCTAGCTTACAAACGACATGATTTAGTCATTCAGGCTTTTAATAAATCAGGCAAACCATTAAAAATTATTGGTCGCGGTCCAGAATCAAAAAGATTAAAAAAAATAGCTAAGGATAATATTGAATTTTTGGGGCGGGTTTCTGACGAAGAATTGGCGGAATATTATTCTAACTGTCGCGCTTTTATTTTTCCTCAAGAAGAAGATTTTGGGATAGTGGCCATTGAGGCCATGGCTTCTGGAAAACCTTTAATTGCTTTTCGAGGCGGAGACATTCTAGAGCATGCGGAAGAAAATAAAACGGCTGTTTTTTTCGATAAACAGACTCCGGAGGCTTTGGCAGAAGCTTTGGAACGCTTTGAAAAGCTAGATTTTAGTCAGGAATATTTGAGAGAAAAAATGGAAAAATTTGACAGGAGCATTTTTAAGGCTAAAATAAAGGCATATCTAGACCAGGAATACGCAAACTTTAAAGCAGAAAAATATGGAAATTAGAGACTATTTCAGGATTATAAAACAAAATTGGCAGACTTTTGGATTAGTAGTCATCCTTTTTCTGGTTTTGGGCGGCATATTTTTAGCCACCCAAAAAGAATCCTTTGCCATCTCTCTGACGGTAAATATCACGCGAAAAGGCGCTCAAATCACGACTGATTATAAATTTGATGATTTATATCGTTTGCAAGCGGATGAAAAATTCGCCGAAACTATTGTGGGTTGGTTGATGAGTCCGATAATAGCTAAAGATATTTTGGATAAAGCTCAAATAAAAAATGACGGTATATCCTTGAGAGGACTTTCCCGAAAATTTAAAGCGGAAAAAATTTCTTCGCAAATCGTAGCAGTTAATTTTTCTACTGCTAATAAAGATGATGCCGGGCGAATTGCCAAAGCGATTATTGAAGAACTTTCAGACAATACCGAAAAATTAAATCAACTGCAACAAGAAAATAATTGGTTTTCATTGTCAATTAATGATCCGGTCATAGTTAAAAATATTTATAGTTTTAAAGTGGTTATTCCCTTGATGTTAATTTTGGGAATTTTTTTCGCTTTCTGGGTAATAATGTTGGTCCATTATTGGAAATAAGAAAAGCTAAATATGCGAATCGGAATTGATGTGCGATGTCTAAGCGAAGGAAGGAGGACTGGAGTGGAGGAATATACTCTGAATCTTTTGCGTGGTCTTTTTGAAAAAGATAAGCAAAATGAGTATGTTCTTTTTTTTAATTCCTTCAAAAAAACTCCAGCCAATTTTAATTGGATAAAAAAATATCCTAACGTTAAGCTAAAACAATTTCACGTTCCTAACAAACTCTTAAATTTTTCTTTTTGGTATTTAGGTTGGCCAAAAATTGATCGTCTCTTGGGTGGCGTAGAGATATTTTTTATGCCTAATATTATTTTTGGAAGCGTTAGTCGAAAAACAAAGCTCCTTTTAACTATGCATGATTTAAGCTTTGAAAGATATCCAGAAACTTTTTCTTGGTCGCGAAGACTATGGCATGTTTTTATTAATTCTAAGAAAATTTGTCGTCGAGCGGATAAAATAATAGCGGTTTCCGATTCAACTAAAGATGATTTGGTCACTCTTTATAATATTCCTCCGAAAAAAATAGAGGTTATCTATAGCGGAGTGGCAGAAAAATTCAAAATTATCAGTCGCAATGATTCTGAAATGATTAAGGTTAAGGAAAAATACAATTTGCCCTATAAATTCATTTTATATTTGGGCACTATTGAACCCAGAAAAAATATTAAAACTTTGGTAGTCGCTTATCAAATCCTAAAAAAATATGCTCAGATAAAAAAATGGGAAACTTTGGAAAAATATAAACTAGTGATTGCAGGACATAAAGGCTGGATGAATAAGAAAATTTTGGAAGAAATTTCTAAAACCCAAAAACAATTGAAAAATCCGGAAGATATTCAAATGATTAATTTCGTGGAAGAGGCAGACAAGGAATATGTTTTGAATTTAGCTTCCCTTTTCGTTTACCCGTCAATTTTTGAAGGTTTTGGTTTTCCACCATTGGAAGCTATGAAATGCGGAGTGCCAGTTATCGCTTCCAATAATTCTTCTCTGCCAGAGATTGTGGGAGAAGCTGGCATTTTGGTTGATTCGGATAAGCCTGGAGAAATTGGCGCTTCCATAAAAAATATCCTACTTTCCGAAAAATTAAAGGAAGAATTGATTGCTCGGGGGATAGAAAGAGCTAAAATTTTTCAATGGAAAACAACTGTGCATAAAGTGCTTAAAATAATGGATAAAATCTAGAACGTCCCAAGGGAAACCGGGACGTTTTTTTATAGTCAAATCTATTATATAATAGTCTTATGAGGATAGGTATTGATGCGCGTTTTCATGGGCCCGTGGGAAAGGGGCTGGGGCGCTATACACAAAAATTAATAGAGAACTTAGAAAAAATAGCCCTCCAAAGTGAAGCTGATTCCGGAGGTAAATTTAAGCATGAATATTTTATCTTTTTGCGTAAAAATAATTTTGACGATTACAAGCCAAGAAACAAAAATTTTAAAAAAGTTTTAGCGGATTATCACTGGTATACATTAGCCGAACAGCTTTTGTTTCCCAGATTATTGAAAAAATATCATTTGGATTTAGTACACCTCCCTCATTTTAATGTGCCATTACTGTATCGAAAAAAATTTGTGGTGACTATTCATGATCTTATTTTATTACATTTTCCCACTAGACGCAGTAGTCGCCTGAATCCGCTCTTATATAAGATTAAATTTTTAGCCTATAAAATGGTTATTAAAAATGCCATAATTAAAGCGGAAAAAATAATTACGGTTTCTAATTTCACTAAAAATGATATTTTGCATAATTATCCAAAAGTTTCTGGTGAAAAAATAAAAGTTACTTACGAGGCTTGTGAAGACTTTTGTATGTTAAGCCCCAACAAGGACGACGAAATTTTGAAAAGATATGGTATAATAAAGCGGTATTTGTTATATGTGGGCAATGCCTATCCCCACAAAAATCTGGAGCGATTGGTGGTGGCGTTTAATAATTTAAACCAAAAAATACCCAACCTTCAGTTAGTGTTAGTGGGAGCACATGATTATTTTTATCAAAGACTAAAGACTTTTATTGAAGAAAAAGCTATAAAAAATATTAATCTGACCGGTTATATTCCGGATTATGATTTGGATGTAATTTTTCATAATGCCATTGTCTATGTTTGGCCTTCTCTCTATGAAGGTTTTGGATTACCTCCATTAGAAGCTATGGCTAAGGGGACAGCCGTTATTTCTAGTGAACATCCTTGTATGCGAGAGATTTTAGGGGACGCGGTTATCTATTTTAATGGTTTAGAGAAGCAATCGATGGAGCAAACTATGGAAAGAATGTTGAAAGAAAAAGGCTTAAGGGAAAACTTAATCAAAAAAGGTTATGAGCAAATAAAAAAATACAGCTGGAAAAAAATGGCTCAGGAAACTCAAGTGATTTATGAGGGAATAAAATGAAAAAAAATATAAAAACAATATACAAAGTTATTCCTCAAATGTTTGATATAAAACCCGTAGATCAGGATGGTAATTTAGATGTGAGAAAATTTAGCAAAGCCAGAAAATTCTTTCCAGTTGAAAAAAATAAAAAAAACAACCAAGTTCAAAAAAATAATTTTTCAGAAATTATTCAGGACATCCGACCTGAGTCCATAAATGATTTAGAAATAAGGAGGTTTAAAAATGTTATTGAAAATGAACAAGAAAAAGAAATAATTAAGGTATCAAAAAAAATTACTCAATCCAAAGAAGATCCAGAACCTTCAAAAATCTACGACTATTTTGAAAAAGAAGAAAAGAATCATAAAATTTCACATACTTTTTCCATTGGCGATTTCTTGGCTTTCCGGAAATATTTTCAAAAACTAAGTCTCTCCAAATCATTGTTTATATTTTCCAGAATGGCCGTTAGTATTTGTATTTTTGTGATAGGAGTAACTTTTATAGAAAAAGGCTTAGTGGCTAAATCAAATATGGAAGAAAGCGGTATGAGCGCTCTAGTGAATTTAGCCTCGGCTCAGGAAGGAATAAAAGCGCAAGATTTTCAAAAATCAGCTTTGGAGTTTAATGAGGCCTATAAAAAATTTAGTCAAATTTCCGATGAATTTCAGGGATTGGGTGGTTTTTTGGCTGATTCAACCCGTTTTTTACCATATTTTTCTAAAGTTTCTTCTGGAAAAAATTTGGCTGAAGCCGGACAAAATATTTCAAAATTGGGCATTTTAATTGGACAAATTGCTCAATCTCTTTCCGATGTGGAAAATCCACTGGAAGAAAATAATCAAACCTCTCTGTTGAGTATTTTTAAAAAAACCGATGCCAATCTAAAAAAATCTCTGGTGCTAATTTATGATCTGGAAGATAATTTAAGTAAAATAAATAACGATGACATACCAGAAGAAAAAAAAGGTGATTTTATTGCACTCAAAGAACAATTACCGGAAGTGAGAAATTATTTGGCTAATTTTTCTAGCAACTCAGCTATTTTTACGGATATCCTAGGCGGAAATGGTCCTCGAAAATATCTTTTCCTTTTCCAGAATAATCAAGAAATGAGAGCCACAGGAGGATTCATCGGAACCTATGGAATTCTGGATATTTTTAATGGAAGAATTAGGAAATTTTTTGTGGATGGAATTTTTAATCCTGACGGTCAGCTAAGAGAAAAAATTATTCCACCAGTGCCTATTCAAAAAATCAGTGCTGCTTGGAGCCTGCATGATAGTAATTGGTTTCCAGATTTTCCCAAATCAGCCGAAAAGGCCTCATGGTTTTATGAAAAAACTGGTGGTCCAACTGTAGATGGTGTGATTACTATGACACCCAATGTTATGCAAAAACTTTTAGAGCTCACTGGGCCAGTGGATCTTCCAGAATATGAAAAGACAATTACAGCGGAAAATTTTGTTGAAGAAGTTCAACAGCAAGTTGAAATAGATTATGATAAAGAAGAAAATCGTCCTAAAAAAATATTGGCCGATCTAGCGCCGATTATTTTGGATAGATTGTTCAACCAAAGAAATCCGGAGGATTTAGCTAGGACGCTGGAAATTTTGTTTGAAAGTTTGGCGGAAAAACACATTTTGATTTATTCCAAAAATTATGAAATTGAGAAAAAAATTTCCGAAATGGGATGGTCGGGTGAAATATTGGAATCTCAAAAAGACTATGTGAGTGTAATTAATTCCAATATAAACGGTTATAAAACCGATGGAGTGATTGATGAAAAAATTAAACTTTCGGCAGAAATTCAAGCAGATGGCTCAATTATTGACACGCTCTCTATAACCAGGCATCATAATGGAGGCTCAGAAGAGCATGATTGGTGGAATAAGGTTAATGCCGACTATATGAGGGTTTATGTCCCTAAGGGATCCCAATTGCTTTCAGTAGAAGGTCAAACGCGAGAATTTAATAGTCCACCACTTGATTATAATGCTTTAAAATTCAAAAATGATCCTCAATTGAAAATGGAAGAAGAGTCAATGATAATAGATGAAGAAGGCGGAACTAAAATTTCCGAAGATGAAAATAAAACGGTTTTTGGAAATTGGGTTTATGTTAGTCCTCAAGAGGAAGTAACTATTACCTATAAATATCTTTTGCCCATTAAAGTTGAAGTTGGCTCTCGAAATAATTTTGTGGATTCATATTCACTCTTAGCTCAAAAGCAATCGGGTAGTTTTGGGAGTGCTTTTGATTTTTCTTTAAACTTTCCAGAAAATTATAACCTGAGATGGACCTATCCCAACGGAATGACAAAGGAAGGAACTTCTCTGAAGGAGGAAAGCAACCTAAAGGAAGATAAATTTTTTGGAGCCGCTTTTTCTGGAAAATAAAAAATTATGATAAAAAGAATTTTAAACAAAAGTTTGCTTTTGAATTCAAGGCCTTCGCAATCAGTAACGTCGGCTGCTTTTGTCATAACTACTTTTGGTATTATTAGTCGAATATTGGGGTTATTAAGAGATCGCTTCCTAGCTTCTTCTTTCGGAGCGGGAGATGTGCTGGATGCCTATTATGCAGCTTTTAGAATACCTGATCTCATCTACAATCTTCTAATTTTAGGGGCACTGAGCGCAGCTTTTATTCCAGTTTTTACAGGTCTAATTTCAAAAAAGCAAGATGAGGAAGCTTGGAGTCTGGCTAATAATGTTTTAAATATCTTTATATTTTTAATAGTCATTATTTCTATTTTTTTTGCTATCTTTGCGCCTTATGTTATGAAATTACTTACACCAGGTTTTTCAGGAGAAAAAATGGAAACAGTGGTTTCCTTGACCAGAATAATGTTTTTGAGCCCGCTCTTTCTGGGGATTAGTGGTATTTTCGGAGGCGTGCTAACTTCTTTTAAACATTTTTTAGTTTATTCAATCGCTCCAATTTTTTATAACATTGGAATAATAATCGGAGTCCTCTTTTTCGTTAAATTTTTAGGGATAGATGGTTTGGCTTGGGGAATAGTTTTGGGAGCTTTTTTGCATATGCTTATTCAGATTCCAACCGCCAGGAAATTAGGATTTAAATATAAATTTTCTTTATGGAAATCGTTTAAAGATAAAAATGTAAAAAAGATTTTTACTTTAATGTTACCAAGAACTATGGGCATTGCAGTCAATCAAATTAATCTTCTAATCATTACTATTTTTGCTTCATTGCTTTCAGCTGGATCACTGACTGTTTTTAATTTTGCTCAAAATTTACAGAGCGTTCCCTTAGGACTATTTGGAATCTCTTTTTCTATCGCGGTTTTTCCGGTTCTTTCCGGCTTTTATGCCAGTGGTAAAAATAAAGAATTTTCTTTAGCCGTTTCTAATACTTTAAAAAAAATACTTTTCTTTGTTATTCCTATTAGCGTTTTCTTGATTTTATTACGAGCACAATTCGTGCGAGCTATTCTAGGTGCCGGTGAATTCGATTGGGAAGACACTATTTTAACTTTTCAAGCTTTAGGAATTTTTTCAATTAGCTTGTTTGCTCAATGCACCACTCCGCTATTTGCTCGCGCCTTTTATGCTATGCATAATACAAAAACCCCTTTTTATGTAGCCATTTTTTCAGAAATAATAAATATATTAGCTGTAATCATTTTAATTAATAAATTTGAGGTGCTGGGGCTAGTGATGGCCTTCTCATTAACCAGTATCGTACAAATGCTTCTACTTTTCTTTATTTTAAGAAAGAAATTGGATAACTTTGATGATTTAAATACTGCTAAATCTATTATAAAAATTTTAGCTGGTGCAATTTTTGCGGGTATTCTTATTCAGCTAGCTAAGGATCAAGTGGCTCTCTTTGCTGATTTGGATACTTTTTTTGGTATTGCTACTCAATTATTTTTAAGTCTAACTCTGGGAACAATTGTTTTTGCCGCCATGAGTTATCTGTTGGATATAAAAGAGTTTTTTATTTTTAAGAATTCTCTTTCGCGAAGAATTTTTAGAGCTCAAAAAATACCAGCCGATGATCCGACGGAAATTAGTGGAATATAAATATATGAAAGAAAGCGCTCAAAGAAATTTTCGAAATTTTTGTATTATTGCTCATATTGATCATGGAAAATCAACTTTGTCTGATCGTCTATTGGAAATTACCAAAACCGTGGAGAAAAGAAAAATGAAGGAACAACTTTTAGATCAGATGGATTTAGAAAGAGAAAGAGGCATTACGATTAAACTTCAACCGGTTAGGATGGAATATAACTATAATAATGAGCCTTATATTTTAAATTTAATTGATACGCCCGGACATGTTGATTTTGGCTATGAAGTTTCCCGCTCTTTAGCGGCAGTAGAAGGCGCAGTACTCTTGGTGGATGCGACCAAGGGAGTTCAAGCACAAACCCTTTCTAATTTGTATGCAGCCATTGAACAAGGGCTGGAAATTATTCCAGCGGTTAATAAGATAGATTTACCCAATGCCGATGTTAAAAAAACAAAAAGAGAAATAACCCATATTTTAGATTGCTCAGAAGATGAAATTTTAGAAGTTTCGGGAAAATCCGGGGAAGGAGTGGCTAAATTATTGGAGGCGATTATTAAACATATCCCACATCCAAAAGGTGATCAGGATAAGAAATCGCGAGCGCTAATTTTTGATTCAAAATATGATTCCTACAAAGGAGTAATGGCCTATGTAAGAGTTGTAGATGGTCAAATTAAAAGTGGTGATAAAATTTTTCTTCTTGAAGGAAAAATGGAAAGTGATGTGATAGAGATGGGTTTTTTTAAACCGCAATATAAAATAGCCCAGCAACTTTCGGCGGGTGATATTGGCTATATAGCCACTGGCTTTAAGAGCGTGGAACATTGTCGGGTAGGAGATACGATTACGCTTTCAAAATTTAAATCTCAAATTTCAAAATTGCCTGGTTATAAAGATGTGAAGCCGATGGTTTATGCTTCCTTTTATCCAATTGAAGGTGATGACTATAATTTAATGCGAGATGCTTTAGATAAACTCAAATTAAACGATGCCGCTTTTACCTTTGAGCCGGAAAGCAATCAAGCCTTGGGTAGAGGATTTCGTTGTGGTTTTTTAGGGATGCTTCATTTAGAAATTATTCAATCAAGAATTATACGAGAGTTTGAAATTTCACCTACTATCACCACTCCTAGTGTAGTTTATGAAATAAAACTTAGGGAAGATTCAAGAAATGAGCGAATAAAAATTTTTTCTCCCACTGACATGCCCGATCCATCGCTGATAGAAGAAATATTTGAACCTTGTGTTAATTTGGATATTGTTTCTCCCTCAAAATATCTAGGTTCTATTATGGAGGTGATGAAAAATACTCGTTCAGAATACAAAGATACGGAATATATTGATAACGAAAGGATGATTATAAAATTCATCTGTCCATTATCAGAAGTAATTACCAATTTACATGACGATTTAAAAAGTGCTTCTTCTGGGTACGCTTCGATGAATTATGAAGTTTCTGAATATCGGAAATATGATTTAATAAAATTGGATATTTTTGTAGCAGGTGAAAAAATAGAATCTTTTTCTAGAATTATTCCCAAAGAGAGAGCTCATTCAGAAGGTAAAAGAATGGTAGAAAAATTAAAGAACGTTATTCCTAAGCAGAATTTTCAAATAACCCTACAGGCAGCGGTTGGAGGAAAAATAATTGCTCGAGAAACTATTTCGGCTTTCCGTAAAGACGTGATTGCTAAACTTTATGGAGGGGATGTTACTCGCAAGAAAAAACTTTTAGAAAAACAAAAAAAAGGCAAGAAAAAAATGAAAAATATCGGGAAGGTCAATATTCCGGCGGAAGCTTTTTTGGCGGTTTTAAAAAGATAATTACGGTGTTTGTAATTTTCTTCCTATTCTTGTAGAATTTAGGTATGAGTATTGCCAAAAGAAACAAAAGAATATATAAAATTTGGGTAGTTATTTCTATTTTAGCAGTTATCGCTATGATAGCCTTTACAATAGCGCCGATTTTAGTTTAATAAAACTAAAACTATGCAAAAGAAAATATTTAAAAAAGCGCTTTTTGTGGCTATTCTAGCTTTGATTATTTTCATTTCCACAAAAATTTATCAGGAATTCGACAAAAAAAATAAGATAAAAAAGGAAATTGAAGCCATGGAAGTTCAAGCAGAAAAAATTGGAAAAGAAAATCTAAATATTCAAGAAAAAATTGCCTACTTAAAAAGTCGTGATTTTAAGGAAAAGGAAGCTAAAGAAAAACTAAATCTTCAAAATCCAGACGAAAATTTGGTGGTTATCAAGCCAGGAATAATTAGCGAAATTACCCCAGAAGATAATTCACCCAAAAAACAAGTAGTCCAACAAATTTCAAATCCATTAAAATGGTGGAAATATTTTTTTGAAAACAAATGAAAAAGGAAGATAAAAAAATAAAGCCGCGGATAGTTTTTGGGGCAGTTGGAATAATTCTCTGCTTTGGTTTGCTAGTGACGGCGATTCTTCTTTACCGAACGGGAGAAAAGCTCAATGTAGTGGAAACTATCGCCTCAAAATTGCCTTACCCGGCAGCTATTGTTGGTTTTAAGAATATTATTACTTACGGAGAATTAAAAAATAATTTAACTGCCGTAAAGAATTTTTATGAAAGTCAGGACTATTCAGAAACCGGATTTCGAGTAGATTTTTCCACTGAGGATGGTCAAAAAAGACTTAAAATAAAGGAGAAAAATGTCCTTACGAAGTTGATTGAAAATAAGATAATAAAAAAATTAGCGCAGGACAGAAAAATTTCTGTCACTCCGGATCAGGTCTCAGAAGAGGTTAATCGAAAATTGCAGGAATATGGAAACCAAGAAAATTTTGAAAAGGAAATGAGAAGACTTTACAACTGGTCAGTCAAGGATTTTGAAGAAAAAATAGTTAGACCAGATATGTATAAAAGAGCTCTAGAAAACAAAATCAAGATTTCTGAAACGGATCAGCTTAATCAAAAAAATAAAATTAAAAACGCATTGGAAGAATTAAATTCTGGAAAACCTTTTTCAGAGGTAGCTCAAAAATTTTCCGAAGGAGAATCAGCAAAAAATAAAGGAGATTTAGGATGGTTTAGCTCTGAACAAATGGTTCCAGAATTAGCTGTAACCGCCTTTGCTACAGAAAAAAATGCAACTAGTGAGATTATTGAAAGCTCTGTGGGGTTGCATATTATCAGGGTGAATGATAAAAAAATTGAGGATGGTGTAGAAAAAATTAATATTAGTCAGATTTTTGTAAGAAATAAAAATTTTTCAGATTGGTTGCTAGAAGAAGAAAAAAATATTAGAATATCTATACCGTTGGCTGAATATTATTGGGATAGCTCAGTAGGCGAGGTGAAGTTTAGCGACAACAAAATGGAAAAATTTGAAGAAGAAATTACAAAAAATTTTAACGGAGATATTTCAGTTTTATTTTAATAATTAATAAAAACTATAATGTCCCCGCAAATTCAGACAGGTATAGTTGTTGCATGTGCTAGACTGCAAGTATG
>PFCG01000014.1 GCA_002773095.1 Candidatus Moranbacteria bacterium CG10_big_fil_rev_8_21_14_0_10_35_21 | reverse complement strand
AAACCCCGGAGCAAATATATTTAACAAAGTAATTTTTAAAAAATCTAACAAATGCAACCTCTTTTACTGTCTTAACAAAGGAGGACACTTTAAACATTATGTCTAAAGCCAAGGTCAATGAAGAAATTTGTATTGGTTGTGGAACCTGCGAATCTCTTTGCCCAAAAGTTTTCAAATTAGAAAACGGAAAATCAAAAGTTATAGCAGAAGAATGTGGTGATTGTAATTGTCAGGAAGCAGTAGATAGTTGCCCAGTTTCGGCCATTTCTTTGGAATAAAAAAACTAACCTATTGTATTAAAAGTATCGGCTCGCTTCACATACTTTTTTCGAGCGAGTCTTTTGGTATAAAATATACAAATAATTAGTATGGATATTGGTAAACTTACAAATAAAAGTCAGGAGGCGCTCCGGATGGCGCAGGATTTAGCCTTAATTAGAGGACATCAACAAATGGATGTGCTTCACTTGGCGCATGCTCTAATTTCTCAGGAAGAGTCTATTGTTCCGGTTATTTTGCGAAACATGCAGGTTAAAATTGAAGAACTGGAGAACAGTTTATTTGAGGAATTAGAAGGTTATCCTAAGGCTGGAAGCACTGTTTCTATGCAAATTTTTGTTACTTCGGAACTGATGTTTATTTTAAGTCGAGCTGAAAGAGAGGCAAAAAAAATTGGAGATGATTTTATTTCCACTGAACATATTTTACTCTCAATTTTATCATCCAAATCAAAAGCTCTTGAAATTTTAAAAAAACATAAAATTAACTATGAAGGCGTGCTTAAAGTAATGGCTAAAGTAAGAGGCAATCAAAAAATTGATACGCCGAATCCTGAAAATAGATTTCAGGTCTTGGAAAAATTCGCAGTTAATTTGACGAAATTAGCCAAAGAAAAAAAATTAGATCCGGTTATTGGACGAGATAATGAAATCAGGAGAATTATGCAGGTTTTAAGTCGTCGCACTAAAAATAATCCAGTGCTTATCGGAGAAGCGGGAACGGGTAAAACAGCTATCGTAGAAGGTCTGGCGCAGAGAATAATTGAAGGAGATGTTCCAGAAAATTTGGCTAGTAAGGAATTGATTTCTTTAGATATGGGGGCTCTCTTGGCCGGAACAAAATTTCGCGGAGAATTTGAGGAGCGTTTAAAAGCTATTATTAATGAAATAACCCAAGGAGCTGGTAAATATATTTTATTTATTGATGAAATACACACCTTAGTAGGAGCCGGAGCAGTAGAAGGCTCTCTGGATGCCTCTAATATGTTGAAACCAGCCTTAGCTCGTGGTCAAATTAGAATGGTGGGAGCTACCACCATTAAGGAATATCAAAAATACATTGAAAAAGACGCTGCTTTTGAAAGAAGATTTCAGCCAATTTTAGTGGAAGAACCATCAGTTGAGGATGCGGTGGCTATTTTGCGAGGTCTTAAAGAAAAATACGAAGTTCATCATGGAGTTAAAATAACTGACGCAGCTTTACAAGAAGCAGTTAATCTTTCCAGTCGTTATATTACTGATCGTTTTTTGCCGGATAAAGCAGTTGATTTAATTGATGAGGCTACCAGCGCCCTACGAATGGAAATAGATTCTATGCCAATGGAAATTGATGAAATGGTTCGTTTAATAAGAAGATTAGAAATTGAAAAGAAAGCGTTGGAAAAAGAAAAAACCAATGACTCAAAAAAACGTATTAGGGAATTAAATAAAAAATTATCGGAAAGCAAGTCTGAATTCAAAAGACTTTCCCTACAATGGAAAAGCGAAAAAGATTTAATTATTAAAATCAGAAACCATTCTGCTAATATTGATAAATTAAAAGATCAGGCGGAAATTGCCGAAAGAAATTCTGATTTAGGGAAAGTAGCCGAAATTAGATATGGAAAAATACCAGAAGAAGAGAAAAAAATAAAATCAGAAAAAAATAAACCAGATCAAATCCAAAAAAAGAATGCTATTTTGAAAGAAGAAGTTACCGATGAGGATGTGGCTAAAATTGTTTCCCGTTGGACTGGAATTCCGGTGACTAAAATGTTGGAAAGTGAAGCGGAAAAATTAAAAAATCTAGAAAAGGACCTGGCCAAGAGAATTATTGGACAAGATGAGGCTATTTCAGCTGTTGCTAAAGCTATCCGTCGATCAAGAGCTGGGGTTTCACCTCAAGAAAGACCCATTGGATCATTTATGTTTTTGGGCCCAACTGGTGTGGGGAAAACCGAACTAGCTAAAGCGCTAGCCGAGGCACTATTTAATGATGAGCAGGCTATAATTAGAATTGATATGAGTGAATATTTGGAAAGTCATTCAGTAGCTAAATTAATTGGATCACCACCAGGTTATATTGGATATGAAGAAGGAGGACAGTTGACGGAAATTATCAGAAGAAAACCTTACAGTGTAATTCTCTTTGATGAAATTGAAAAAGCTCATCCTCAGGTGCTGAATATTATGCTACAAATTTTAGACGAGGGACATCTCAAGGATGCTAAGGGAAGAAAAATAAATTTCAAAAATACTATTATTATTATTACTTCTAATATTGGATCCGAAATAATTTATAAAAATAGTCTTGGCTTTCAAGAAGAATCCGAAGTTAAGGGTATAAATGAGAAGGAACTTAGAAAGAGGGTTATGCAGTCGCTTCAAGAAAATTTTAAACCTGAATTTTTAAATCGATTGGACGACGTCATCATTTTTCATCCACTAACCGTTCGGACTCTTAAAGAAATTATTGAATTGCAGATTGGTCTTATTCAAAATAGATTGCAGAAAAAAAATATCAAAATAAATTTAAATAAGAGTGCAAAAGATTTTTTGGGTGAAAAAGGATACGAACCCCTTTATGGCGCCCGCCCACTCAAGAGATTAATCCAAAATGAAATCTTGGATGAGTTGGCGATGAGGATTATTGAAGATAAAATCAAGGAAGGAGATCGAGTAGATGTCACCACTAAGGAAGGAAAAATTGTATTTAAATAGATTTGGTGATATATTGGGATTAAATGTTTCTCAAATTTCGTCCATTGTTGTATAGTTTAATTTTCTTGCTTGGATTAGAAGCAATGATTTCTCGTCCAGATTTTGTTTTCGGAGCTTCATTAATATTGCTCTTGATTTCTTTCTTTGAAGGGAAAAAAATTGGAGGAAAATGGATTTTTGCCATTTTACCGGTTTTTTTTACCCTTTCTTCAGTCGTTTTACTTTATCTCATCACCCTGCCATTTGAACAACAAATTTTTATTTTCATTTCTTCACTAATGTATTATCTATCTCTTTTTGGAGCTTTTAGACTAGGGGTTTATGATGGCGACAAAACTGCTCGGGCGATGAATATGGCAGCTGCTTCGGCCACTATTTTCTTTATGTTTTCCGGTGCCTACGGCATCTATTTAAATTTTTTAATCCCAGTTTATTATTTAATGCTAACTTATCTAATAACTACGCTACTTATAAGTTATCAATATTTTGCTATTATAAAAAAAGAGAGCCAAGCAACTATCTGGATATATTCGTTTTTATTAGCCCTAATTATGGTAGAATTAATCTGGACTATGAATTTTTGGCCATTCGGATACTTGACGACTGGCGTAATTGCACTTACTCTTTACTATATTCTCTGGGATTTAGTTCAAAGTCATTTTTTAAATTTACTTAGTCGAAAGCGAGTAGTGGCTAATATGGTGGTATTTTCAATTTTAATTACGTTGGTTTTAATAAGTTCTAAATGGTTTCCTATAATATAATTTATGAAAATTAAGAAAAAAATATCTTTAATACTAGTTGTTTTTCTAATTGGGGGTTTAGGAGGTGTATTTTTTGATCGTGTTGTTTTTCCATATTTAAATTCTTCTAACTGGTTTTCGCGCTATGAATTTTTAAGGAAATCCTCAGATGAAGTAACGGTCATTAATAAAACGGAACAAGTTTTTGTGAAGGAGGAAACTTCCATTAATAAAATTGCTAGTCGAGCATCTTCATCTGTAGTTAATATACTTTCCTATTCAGAAAATGCATTAAAAGAGAATTTAAAAAATGGGACCGGAGTTATTGCTACCAGCGATGGGATTATTATAACTTATTCAACGGCGATTAATTTGGATAATTCCAAATATAAAATTTTCTTGTCAGACGGAGCCTCTTATGATGCTCAATTGATCGGAATAGATTCTTTTAGTGGTTTAGTTTTTTTAAGGATACAAGCTCAAAATTTACCGGTTATTTCTTTTGGTAATTCTGATGACACAAAGCCAGGTGAAAAAATTGTAGCTATCGGTAACAACACCTCTTACTTTTCTAATCGCTTTGCTTCGGGATTATTAAGCGCCATCAGATTTGATTATAGCTTATCAGGAAAATCAGTTTCTTTAGCTGAAAAATTGGAAGGAGTTTTTGGATCAGATTTTGCTAATCAAAAAAATTATGTAGGTGGTCCGATCGTAGATTATACCGGACAGGTTATTGGAATAACTGGATCGTTGGAAAAAAATAATCAGATTGAATATTTTCAAATTCCTTCAAATAAAATACGCGGGGTCTTAGATCGTATGATAAAAAACGAATTAGATAAAGCGCCAACTTTGGGAATATATTATATTCCACTTACTCCTCAATATGCTATGAGTCACAATATGGCTGGAAAAAATGGAGCACTAATTTATTCTCCGTCTGGCCAACAAGGATTAGCTATTATTGCTGGTTCTCCTGCTCAGAAGGCTGGATTGCAAATCAAAGATATTATTACAAAAATTGGCAATCAGGAAATTAATTTGAATAATCCTTTGCCGGATTTACTGATTAAATATAAAAAGGGAGAAATAGCCGAAATAACCATTCAAAGAGCAGAAAAGGAAATGGTTTTGAAGGTGCAACTGTAAAAAACTATTATTTTTTTGAAGGGCCCAAAAGGCCTTTTTTTGGTTGACAAAAAAGCCAACTCCTGATATGCTTAGTCGTTAATAAAAAAAGTATATTATTAGGACATTTAACTTAATTTTATGGCTCAAATAAAGGAAAAAATAGGAATAATTATATTAGGGGCAATTTTATTGTCGGCCGCTTCTTTTCTATTTTTAATCACTACTCAAAAAAACTTTAAAATCAGCACTAACTATTTGATTGTTCAAAACCAAACCGGCAATCAGGATTTTTATACTCTTTCCAAATCTTCAGAATATATTGGTAAGACTTTTGGTGAGGTTATTTATAGTGAACTATTTATTAATGAAGTAATGAAATCCAGTTCATTGGAAGCTAATTTTCTTCCAATAAAAAAGCGAGAACGACTAAAAGAATGGGAAAAAACAATAAAAATAAACAGCAATCATCAAGTAGCGATGTTTGAAATTAATGTTTTTAATCATAATCAAGCGGATGGCGTTGCTATCGCTAATGGCATTACCGATGTTCTGATTACAAAAAATTATCTTTTTAGAGGTAATCGGCAAGATATTGATATTCGCGTTCTGTCCGGTCCAATTGCTGAAACAAATCCTAGTATAACAGAGATCGTAGCGGTTATTCTGGCTAGCTTTTTATTTGGAATGATATTTTTTTCAGCTGGATTGTATTACTTTTTGTATCATGGAAACAAGATGAAGATTGAAAAGGATGAATATGTTGAATCGCTACAATTTTTAGAAAAATAGAATTTTTATAGATAAGTTTCTGATGTACCTTCACAACAAAATAAAGGAGAAAAATTGTGAGAAAAATAATGTTAAGTTTGGTAGTAATTCTTTTTTTGATATCGGGTTGTGGTGCATCCTTAAAAGTTATAAATTCTAATGGATCAAAGATTGAGATTCCTATTGATAAATCTCCAAAAGACTTAATTGGTATTCCGGAGATTGATTATAGTTCGGGACAAGAATTTGTGGCTTCGGCTAATCCGTTCTTAATCGGAGGAGAGTATCGCTTTTTCAGTTATAAAAATAAAGGTGCAACTCAATTGACCGGAAGAATTTCATGGGGTTGTATTGGTATCGATAAAGATGGCAATATATATCCTGGTCCAGTCATTCTTAATCTAAGTAAGAAGAATACATTGGAAAGATTTTATTTCCATGGAAAAGTATTTTCACCAATGAGAGAAGGAATAAATATCATAATTTATTCTACCCGCTTCAAATATGGGTTTGACTGCTACGGCGATCAATGGTTTGCGTTGGATCCGGGAAAGATGAAGTTTCCTGAATATAGGAAAGAATTATTTTCCAAAGGCACACCTCTGTCGGAATTGAAAAATCCTGGATTCTTTGATAAAGAGATATCCGGATGGAATAAATTGCCGACGAAAAATGGGTTTCTGTTGAGCCCATGGGGAGATGCTGATCAAGACCAGGTGGATAATAACATTTCGCGATACACAAAAACCGAGAGATTCAAGGAGGATTTCAGGGGAACCCTTTCATTTCCCAATCCATTACCGGGACTCATCGCTAATGTGTATGACGTGATACATGTTTTTCGCGGTCCAACCACTGGGATGGACTTTGATTCAGTAAATAATGCCGGTGAAAATGAGACTGGCGAAAACTTTGCGTCTATTTTCTACTGGCTAGAGAATTGTAGAAGAAATGCAAAAACAATAATCTTTGAGGAGGCGATAAAATGAAAAAGCTAAAAGGACTACTTGTCGCGTTCGTCGCGGCATTCATAGTCCTTGGCTCATGGACTATGGTGTTTTCAGAAATGAAAACGCATGTAGTAAAAAAAGGTGAAACCCTATGGGGTATTGCTCATCAAAATTGGGGGTCCGGAATGTTATGGACAAAAATTGCTGAAGAAAATAAGATCAGCGATCCCAAAAAACTGCAAATTGGTAAAAATCTGAATATTCCATCAGTCGAAAAAATTCAGGTTAAGAATCACAACACCTCTCCTTATGGAGCGGTGGCAAAAAAAGGCAATCCAAAAGTTTTGGAAGCCATTGATCAGACTTTTTACACTGATTCTGAAAAAACTGAATTTAAAAAAGTTATTTTGGAATCAGATCCAGAAAGAATAACCATTAAAAAAGGAGACAAAGCCGACTGTGTGTCGGACAAAGACGGCGTCTATTGTAATGACGACGGTTACCAATTTGAATGGAATAAGGTTTCCGAACTGTCAGCGTATCGTTGGAATGTTAAATTGGAAACCAAAGAATGTAACATTGATGTAGTTGATATATGCGGAAATTTCGTTTCAGAATGTGAAACGAAACCAATCGAAAAAACGGAGGAGCCACAGGAAGAAACTAAAATTAAGTTAACCGTTCCAAAGGTTCCTAAATTTTTAAAGGTTCCGAAGATTTTCGTTCCGACAGTGTTTGAAAAAATTGCTTGTCGGGATTATGAATTAACTGTCTGGAGTGGCCTATGGTATGGCAGTAAGGACAGAGCCCGTGGCCGTTTCGCTGGAATTGAGGCGATGGCATGGAATAGCTGTTGGAACTGGGGCGAGGGAATTGGTTTCTACGGCTCAATTAGTGATGGTAATCTGAAAGAAGGTTACCATTGGGAAGAATGGAGATTTGGACCTCAATTCGGATTACGATATCTGGATTATTATGAAAAGGCAGATGGAACTATCTTGCCTTGGGGAATCCAAAATAAAATTCGCCTGGTTGGTGGAGCAACAAAAGGAGCTAATAATCGAACAGATTATTCCATGAAGGAATATCATGTATTTGTCGGCCCCTATGTAGAAGCAGTAGCTCAACTTAATCAAGAAATAATAGTTGGGTTTACGGCTGAAGGCTGGATTGATATTTATAGAACCATTGATTCCAGCTGGAGTGGAGATTTAGGTTCTAACCAATCATCTATTCGTTTTGGACCATTTATTCAAATTGAATTGATTAAAGATGTATTACAAAGCCGATCTGGTATTAGTGGATTTTGGCAACAATGGGATAAGCAATTTGGCATTGGAATATTCTCAGAATTACGATTCTATGAAACGATTATGGCTGGTCTTTATGCCAGCACGACGTTTGAGGATGGATTTGTTTGGGGACCAAATGCTCGTTGGGAAATGTGGTCAATGGTCCGAAGAATCCAGAATTCAAGCGAGAATGATAAAATATTTTTAACAGAGCGTTGCAGCGATTGCGAAACAATCAAGGCTTATGTATTTCACTAAGCCTATAACTAAAAGGAGGATGAAAGATGTTGAGAAAAATTTTATTTTTATTGGTTGCAATCTGTTTTACTGCTACTCTGGCAGGCGCTGGAGGTAGTGAAGTCGTGAAGCAGGTTGTAAGTACTGTGGCAGAAAAATGGGTTCAGCCTAACCATGGAAAGGCTTTGGAATCTCCGGAGATTGCCAAAAATCTTAAACTTATTGATAATCCGGACAGTTCAAAAATAATAGATTTCGGCGATGCTAAAGTCGAAATTTATGGAGTGGCGATATATGGAAGCAGTGAAGGTGTTTTTTACGCAAGGAAACTTGCGGAAGGTAAATACGAGCTTCCTTATATGAGAAGTTTCAATGTTGTTGTTAAGGGAAGTGACGGAAACTGGCACTTCTTGTATATCAGCAACGATGGTCGTGTATTTAATATCTGGGATTTATCAGTTGGAGTATTTCCAGATACCGGAAGAGGAGCTAAATTAACTGCTCCGGAATGGCTCAAGCCTGAATACAGATGAGTCGTTCCTTATGAATATATGGGCCCTGGAGTGTTATTAACCTCCAGGGCCTTGTTTTTTTCCGGGTTTGTGCTAAAGTAATTGGTTATTGAAAGCAGTTTAAACGGGCAAATAAATGAATAAATGGCAAAAAATTTTCGCCGAAAATCAAGACGCAATCAGCGGGATTTTTGTGGTTATCTTTTGTTCCTTTTTAGCCTTATTTAACCTCTTTTTTGGCTCATCTTTGATGGTTTTTTTAGCCTGTATTTCTCCGGCGATAGTCATCACTTTCTTTTATCCGCGTTCGGGAATTTATGCCGTTGTTTTTTTGACCCTTGTTTTTGAAAGATTTTTCTCTTTGCAATCACTCTTTTTGGGACGCCAAGAGATTAAATTATATCCGCTGGATATGATTTTGGGCGCTATTTTATTAAGTGCTTTAATTGCCTTGATATCACGAAAAATTAAACTGAAAATGGAAAAGATGGATTGGCTGATGGTGGGATTTATATTATTGGGATTGATTTATTTTATTTTTAGTTTTTTTCTTTCCAGTTCGGAATTGGACTTGGCTTTCAGTAGCTTAAAATATTATTCTTTTTATCCGTTAATTTATTTTTTAATTTTAATTTTTATAAAAAATAAAAAGCAAATCGATTTGCTTTTAAAATTTGCTTTAGTGGGAGCTACTACCATTGTATTATTTATTATTTCTGGAATAGTTTTGGGCCAAGGGATTTGGTCTGAATTCACTCCTTTATCAACGGAAGGTATCCGCACCTTAGCTTTTCCTCATGGATTTTATATCGAGATGGCTATCATTACCTTAATTATATGGTTGGCTTTTAAAAAAAATAAAATAAATTCTAACTTTTATTTGATTTTAATTATATTATGGAGCATTGGAATAATTGGAACCATGATGCGTCATATTTGGATTGCCCTAGGTCTAACCTCAATATTTTGTCTTTGGATTTTACCCAAATTAGCCAAAAAAAACTTATTGGTTTTGGGTAAAAAAATTATTTTTTTAAGTATTTTAATTATAACCTTAGCTTTCTTCTTATTGACTCTTGCACCTAATTCAAAAATTATGCACACCCTCAGTAAGCCTATAATCAATATTGGAGAAAGAGTTGGCTCGCTAGCTTCAACTAATGATGAAAGTTTTTCTTGGCGGGGATTAGTGTGGAAAGAGGGATTGAAAGAATATGCCACTAATCCAATTTTTGGCATTGGATTCAGTAAAAAAATTTATGTAGAAAATGGTAACTACCGAGATTTAATAGAAGTGCGCAATATTCATAATTCGCCGCTGATTGTTCTAATTCAAATGGGCATTGTAGCTATAGTTGTATTTTTCTTGATAATTTATGAGTCAGTTAAAAAAGTGATAAAATTTAAAAATTGGCTTAGCTATGCGCTATCGGGTCTGCTTTTGAATTATCTAATCATTTTCCTTTTCCAGCCATATTTAGAGACTAATTTATTGGGAATATTTTTTTGGATGATTTTAGGTTCTATAAGAATTAATCAAAGATATGAAGATACTGGAAATCAACAAATTTAATTATCGAAAAGGCGGAACTGAATCCCATTTTTTGGAGTTAGTTCAACTTTTGAAATCTCATGGGCATGAGGTAGCGGTTTTTTCTATGGAGAATAAGAAAAATGATTTTTCGCCTTGGAAAAAATATTTCGTTAGTTATGTTGGTTATAATAAAGGGGATACTTTGATTCAAAAAATTAATGGCCTTTGCAGAATGTTTTATTCTATTGAAGCCAGACAAAAAATTAAAAAATTACTAAATGATTTTCAACCAGATATCGTACATATTCATAATATTTATCACCAAATTTCTCCTTCCATTCTAACCGAAATTAAGAAGCGAGGAATTCCGATTGTGATGACAGTGCATGATTACAAAATTATCAGTCCGAATTATTTAATGACCTGGCCAGATGGGACATTGCAAAAACCGTCTGAATTAACTTTCTGGAATTTTGTTCTGGGAAAAGGTTTCAAAAATTCCTACAGAGATAGTTTGTTAGTTTTTCTAGAAACTCAATGGCATCGCTGGTTAAAAATTTATGAAAAAAATATTGATCTTTATATTTCTCCCAGTAATTTTGCCAAAGAAAAATTAGTAGCCGGAGGCATTCCAGAAAATAAAATTACAGTCCTGCCTCATTTTTTCCCGGAAAATAAATATTCCGAAAAGATGGCTATTGATATTCCAGAACGTTATGTTTTCTATTTTGGTAGATTAGCGAAAAATAAAGGAGTGGAAGAAGTGATAGAAATTTTCAAAAATAGAAAAAATTGTCGTTTATATATGGCTGGAGAAAAAGAGGCCGATCTTGAAATACCGAAAATGGAAAATATAAAATATTTAGGTTGGTTGCGAGAAAGGGAATTGGATCGCTATATAAAAAATTCACTTTTTGTTGTTTCCACTTCTCGGTTGCCAGAGGTTTTTGGGTTAGTGGCTTTGGAATCTATCAAAAATGGCAAGCCTTTTGTGGCTTACAATAGCGGAGCTTATTCAGAAATCATTACTCATAATCGTAATGGATTTTTGGGTCAAACCAAAGCTGAATTGCAAAGTTTTATTGATACCCTAGAAGAGGATGAGGGATTACGTATTTTATTTTCTCGAAACGCATTAAAGGATGCTGATAATTTCAAAGCTGACAATTATTACAAAAAATTGACTAAAATATTTGAAAAACTAAAGGGCCTTGATTTTTCAAACAAGGGGTGATAAGATGACTAGTTCTAAAAATTTATGAAAATAGCCTTTATAGGACAAAAAGGAATACCCGCTAAACAAGGAGGCGTGGAAAAGCATGTGGAAGAATTAGCCTCTAGATTGGCCCAAAATGGGCATGAGGTTTTTGTGTATGTCAGAAATAATTATACTAGTCAAAAAATAGAAAATTATAAGGGGATACACCTTATTCATCTGCCTAGTTTGGCCACTAAAAATTTAGATGCTATTAGTCATACTTTTTTAGCCACCTGTCATGCTTTGTTTCAAAAATATGACCTGATTAGTTATCAAGCTATTGGGCCCTCTTCACTGAGTTTTATTATTAAATTTTTTAAACCTAAAACAGCTTTAACTGCTACCTATCATTGTCAGGATTATTTTCATAAAAAATGGGGGGTACTAGCCAAAGCTTATTTAAAGTTTGGTGAATATATCGCTTGTAGAGTTCCGGATGCTACTTTCGCAGTTAGCAAAACTTTAAAAAAATTTATCTTAGTTAAATTCTCTCAGGAAGCTATTTATATTCCCAATGGAATGAACGTCCAAAAAAATAATTCTGAGGATTTTTTAGCCAGCCAAAGATTGGTAAAAAATCAATATATTCTTTCGGTTAGCCGATTAATAAAGCACAAAGGTATTCACTATTTAATTGAAGCTTTTCAAAAACTTAGCCACGAAGGTAAAGCAGGAGAAAATAAATTAGTTATTGTGGGTGATGGTTTTTATACGGACAATTATGTCGCTTCTCTTAAAAAATTAGCAAAACAGGATAAAAATATCCTTTTCTTGGGAGAAAGAAAGGGTTCAGAATTAAGCCAATTATTTTCGCATTGTAAATTTTTTGTTCAACCCTCAGAATCAGAAGGAATTTCTATTGCTCTAATTGAAGCCATGGGTTACGAAAAAGCGGTTTTGGTTAGTAATATTCCTGAAAGTCTAGAGGTTTTACCAGATTTTAATTTTTCTTTCCAAAGTGGTGATGTTTTAGATTTAGAATTAAAATTAGAATATTTATTAAAAAATCCAGAAAAATTAATAGAAGCTGGCTTATCCTCACGCAGAAAGGCTGAAGCTGAATATGATTGGGATAATTTAGCCAAGGAATATGAAAATAAATATCAGGAGATTATTAATCAAAAAACAAATTAAATTTAATAAATGTTATGAAAAATCTATTTAAAACCAGAACTTTTTTGATCTCAGCTGGGATAGCTCTAGTGGCTTTCTTAGTGCTAGAGATAAATTCGCAACAGCTCTTTCAATCTAACTATCGGATTTTAGCTATTCCAAAAGACGAAAAAACAGCCAGAAATTTAGAAATAATTTTGGGAAATTTAGAAGAAATTCCCATGTCTCTTTCTTTTTACGAAAAAATGTTAGAATTAAATCCTGATATAGAAGACGCATCTATTGAATTGACACCAGCCAAGAGAAAGAAAATTTGGAATGAAAAAATAGCCACCAAGCGTATTAAAAAAAGCGCGATTATAGAAATGTCGCTTTTTGATCAAAGTCAGTGGCAAGCGGAAATACTTTCTCGACAAACCGTGACCAGCTTAACTGCCGTCGCCTCACGTTATTATAATATTCAAACAGAACTTTCTTTGAGAATTATTGATGGTCCAATAATCAGTCGTGGTTATCAGGGAAATATTGGGTTAGCCGTGTTGGAGATTATTATATCTAGTTTCGCCTTTGGATTAATAGTTACCTGGTCGCCTTCACTTCTAAAAAAAATTAAATTTGAAAAGAAAGAATTAACAAATTTTTTTGCAAAAAAAAATATAGTCGATGAGGATGTTTATCAAGATTTTTCTTTTTTAAATAAACCAAGTGTTAAACCAGCAAAAACAGCCGAAAAAAAATCTTTGGCTCCATCTAACCTTCCCGTTGAAGAAGTCATCGAAGAAATGCCGATGAAGGAAGTTTTTGAAATTCCTACTGTCGAAGGTGACTTTCAAGAAGCTACTCCAGGAGAAGTCAAAGAGCGTCTAAATAAATTATTAAAAGGCGGGTTATAAAATGATTAAAAAATACAGCTTAAAGTTTTGGATTATTTTTTGGTTGGTTTCTGCCATCGTTTTATCCGGTTGGTATTTTTTTCTTCAACTAAAAAAATCTGGTATTGAGACTATTACTTCCGTCGTTGATTTCCTGCCAGCTGATCCGGAAGCCAAAGAAGAATATAAAACTTTAATATCGCTAGCTGATTATTTATTAAAAAAAGACTCTAAGGAAAAAGTTTTCTTGGTGCTTTTTCAAAATAACTTAGAAATTCGTCCAGGCGGAGGCTTTATTGGATCCTTTGGTATATTAAAAATAAAAGATGGATCAGTTTCTGAATTTGGAATTCACGATACGGGTAATTTTGATGGTCGCATTCCCAATGAAGTCGAGGCACCCTATCCCATTAAAGAAACTTTACATGTAAATTTTTGGAAATTGCGAGATTCAAATTTCTCTCCAGATTTTCCGATCAATGCCAAAAAAGCTGAGGAATTTTATTATCTGGGACAAGGTGAAGAAAAATTTGACGGAATTATCGGCATTACGGCTAATGTATTAACTTCTTTTCTAAAAGCTACTGGGCCGATTGAATTAGAAGGTTTTCCGGGAACATACAAAGACAAAGATGCTATTGTGGCGCTGGAATATCAAGTAGAAAAAGCCTTCGAAGAACAAGGTATTTCACGGGGTGAAAGAAAATCTATTATGAATGTTTTGGGTGAAAAAATTCTAAAAAAAGTTTTTACCCTTTCCAATTCGCAAAAATTTGAATTAGCTAAAATTATTTTGGAAGATTTGCACAAAAAAGACATTCAAATATATTCTAAAAATAATATTCTACAAGAAAAAATTCAAAAAGCTAACTGGGGAGGGGAGATGGATCAGAACTGGAATCAGGATTATTTACTACTAATAGATGCTAACCTAGGCGCGTTTAAGAGTGACTATTACATTAAACGTTCTTTTGATTATCAGATTGATCTGACGGGTGAAAAACCAAAAGCTGTCTTGAAAATCACCTACAAACACACCGCGACCCAGAAGGATTTTATGACTAAAGATTATTTGAGTTATTTGCGGGTTTATGTGCCGGAGGGCGCTTGGCTAGACCAATCGGAAAACTTCGATAATCCTAAATTTGGAAAAGAATTCAGAAAGACTTATTTTGGATCTATTATTAAGGTTCCCTTGAATAGCGAAAAAACTGTGACGTTGGAGTATTCTCTACCAAAAGAAATTGAAAATGATTATAATTTGAAAATTCAAAAGCAAGCCGGCATCAACGATGTGCCGGTGGTTGTGCATATAATTGATGCGCAAGGAAAAAAGGATTTTAATTATACATTAAATTCTGACCTTGCCTTATAATCTTACTTATACGACCTTATACGACGAGTTTTTATTCTCTAGCTTGTCTTTATTTTTTTTCAAAAATGAGTTAAACTAAGAAAAGAGATAATTAAATTATTATTTGTCATGCTGAATTTAGTTCAGCATCTAATTAGATTCCGAAACAAGTTCGGAATGACAATATCCTTTCTATGGATGGAGTAATTATCAAAAAATTGAATAAAAATGAGGATCAGCGAGGATGGCCCGTCTAGACTCGTTTAAAAAATATCAACCTGTAGTAAAATATGGAAGGAGCAGTAATAAAAAAACTAGAGAAATTTTCTGACCAGCGAGGTTGGCTAACCGAGCTTTTTCGCACTGACGAGTTGGATTATCAGCCGGTGATGAGCTATGTGAGTGTCACTAAACCGGGTATTATCCGCGGACCGCATGAACACAAAGAGCAAAGCGATTGTTTTGTTTTTTTGGGTCCAGGTAATTTTGAATTGCATCTTTGGGATAATCAAGAAAGCTCACAAACGAAAGGTGACTATTTGAAATTAGAGGTGGGAGAAAATAATCCAACATTGGTTATTGTACCACCAGGAGTAGTGCATGGATATAAATGCGTTTCCGAAATTGATGGTTGGTGTATAAATTTACCGGATAAATTATATCGCGGCGAAAACAAAAAAGAAGAAGTGGATGAAATTAGATGGGAAGAGAAGAGCGATTCTAAATATAAAATTAATTAATAAAATAATTTTTTAAAATTTATGGACAACAAATTCGAACGATTTATAGTAACACAAACATCCGAAGGAGTGAAAATAGACTTTAATAACCAAAGGACTCCTATTTATGTCCCATTGTTTATTATTTTAATTGTAGTTGGAATAGTTTTATTTGTTATAGGTTCTATGGACTTATTGGGATTTAGTTTTTTATTAATATTATCGGCCTCATTTATTTTAATTGGTTTATGACCTAAAATTGCTAAAACAACTAATTTCAAGGGGAACAGTTGGCTTATTACAAATGAAGAATTAGTTGCTTTTTTTAAAAATGAAACATATTCTTTATCAATAAATAAAATTAAAAAAATAGATATTGAAGTAAAATTTAACCCTGGCATTCCATATTTGCCATTGATACTTAGCGGAGCACATAAAATTGTTTTCACATTGGATGATGGTCAATTAGTAAATTCTGGATTTGATTTTGATTTTAGAGGAAATGCTAAAAAATTTGCTGAATTTTTGAAAGATACCATCAAAATTACCGATAATTAAACCTATAAATTCATTTAATAAATAGCTATGAAAATATTAGTCACTGGCGGAGCTGGGTTTATTGGCTCAAATTTTATTCATTACATAATAAAAAAATATCCGGATTGTAAAATTATTAATCTGGATCTTTTGACGTATGCTGGGAATTTAGAAAATCTGAAAGACGTTGAAATCAATCCAAATTATAAATTTGTGCAAGGTGACATCTGCAATGCGGAATTAGTCAATAAATTAGTCAGTGAAAATAAAGTGGATATGATTGTCCATTTTGCGGCGGAATCACATGTGGATCGTTCTATCGAGAATCCAGAGACGTTTTTGAAGACCAATATTTTGGGAACGCATAATCTCTTGGAAACAGCCAAAAATAATGGTAATATTAGATTCCATCACATTTCTACGGACGAGGTTTTTGGCTCTTTGGAGCCAAATGATGCTCCATTCAACGAAAAACCGCCTTATGACCCCAGAAGCCCGTATAGCGCCTCTAAAGCAGCCTCAGATCACCTCGTAAGAGCCTATTTTCACACTTTTGGCCTTCCTATTACTATCTCAAATTGCTCCAATAATTATGGCCCCTTTCACTATCCGGAAAAAGTTATTCCATTATTTATTACTAATTTAATTGAAGGGAAAAAGGTACCTCTTTATGGAGACGGAATGAATGTCCGCGATTGGTTGTATGTGGAAGATCATTGTGAAGCGATTGATGCGATTATTCACAAAGGAAAAATAGGGGAGACCTATTGCATTGGAGGTAATGCCGAAAAAACCAATAAAGATATTACGGATAAAATTTTGGAGTTGATGGGCAAGGATGAAAGCTCTATTGAATTTGTAGCTGATCGTCTCGGACACGACAAAAGATATGCCATTGATTTTTCCAAAATAACTCAGGAACTGGGATGGGAACCGAAAATAAATTTTGAACAGGGTTTGAAAAATACAATTGAGTGGTATAAAAATAACGAAGACTGGTGGAAAAAATTAAAAAAATAATTTATCAATACACTACCATACTACAGTGTATGGTAGTGAGTGTTATAGCAAAGTAGAATTATGAATAATAAAAAAATAATGGAACTATTAATTATCGGGGCAAAGGGAATGCTGGGTCAAGAATTGGTCAAGGTTTTCAAAAATGATGAAAACTACGAAATTTTTGCATGGGATAAAGAAGAAATTGACATCACTAAAGAACAAGAAGCGAGAAAAAAAATATCGGAAATAAAACCGGAAATTATTATTAATGCGGCGGCGTATAATTTGGTGGATCAATGCGAAACTGACGAAAAATCTTTTGAGTTGGCAAAAAAAGTAAATGGAAAAGCACCTGGATATTTGGCGAAAATTGCCAAAGATTTGAAAGCGATTTTAGTGCATTATTCTACAGATTATGTTTTTGATGGCCAGCCGGAAATTGAAGAACCAAGCGGTTGCACTCATTCTTGCGAATCTTGCGGATTACATGAAAAATTTACACCTAAAATTGGTTTTAATGAAGAAGCTAAGCCCAATCCTATCTCTAAATATGGCCAATCAAAATTATTGGGTGAAAAAGAGATTCAAAAAAATACCGATAAATTTTATTTAATTAGAACTTCAAAACTATTCGGCTTACCTACTGAGTCTGAAACAGGCAAAAAAAGCTTTTTTGAGGTGATGTTGGATCTAGCTAAAAATAAAAAAAATATTCACCCTGTTAAATCGCTCTCAGAGCGTTCCTACTTAAGCGGGAAGTTTAACGGGGTAAAAGCCATTAACGAAGAAACTAGCTGTTTTACTTACGCGCCAGATTTAGCCAAAAAAACCAAAGAAATTATTGAATCCAAAAAACCTTTTGGTATTTATCATATAGTCAATGGTGATCATTGCACTTGGTATGAAGGTGTTCTAGAATTATATAATCAGAGTGGTATTAAAACTAAAGTAGAACCAGTCGAAGGAAATTTTTTTAAACGAGCTGCCAAGAGACCTCCTTTTTCTGTTTTGCTAAATACTAAATTAAATCCACTAAGAAGTTATAAAGAAGCTTTAAAAGATTATTTATATGAACTTAAAAAATCTCAAAAAAACTGATCCTGAAATATATCAAGCCATCGTCCAAGAAATCAAACGACAACAGGAGGGAATGGAATTAATCGCGTCAGAAAATTATGTTTCAGAGGCTGTTTTGGAAGCTTTGGGGACAGTTTTTACTAATAAATATTCCGAAGGCTATCCTGGAAAAAGATATTACGGAGGCCAAGAAAATACCGACATTATTGAAAGCTTGGCTATTAAACGATCCAAAAAACTTTTTAGAGCGGAGCATGTTAACGTTCAGCCTCATTCAGGAGCTCCTGCCAATATGATTGCTTATTCAGCAGTTTTACAGCCAGGAGATAAAATTTTAGGTATGGATCTTTCTCATGGTGGACATTTAACCCACGGCCATCCAGTTACGCTTTCAGCTAAAATTTATAAATTTATTGGCTATAAAACCGAGGCGGACGGAAGCATTGATTATCAAAAATTAGAAAAATTAGCCATAAAAGAAAAACCCAAAATGATTCTAGCTGGTTTTTCCGCCTATACTCGTCAATTGGATTATAAAAAGTTTTCGGAAATAGCCAAAAAAGTAGGGGCAATTTCTATGATTGATATTGCTCACATTGCCGGTTTAATTGCAGGTAAGGCTATTCCTAATCCGATTTCCTATTTTGATATTGTCACTACCACAACGCACAAGACCTTACGAGGACCGCGCGGGGGTATGATTATGTGCAAAAATGAATTTGCTAAAGCTATTGATAAAGCGAACTTTCCCGGTTTTCAGGGTGGGCCACATATGAATAATATTTGCGCCAAGGCTGTGGCTTTCGGAGAAGCACTTCACCCAAGTTTTAAAACTTATGCCAAACAAATAATTCGAAACGCTAAGGTTTTAGAAACGGAATTAAAAAAACGAGGATTTAAAATAATGTTTGAAAAAACAGAAAACCATATGGTCTTGGTTGATGTTTTTGGTAGTAAGGGTGTTCCCGGAAAAATTGCCGAAGAAGCTTTGGATAAAATCGGGATTACGGTTAATAAAAATATGATTCCAGATGATCCACATAGCCCTTTTGATCCAAGTGGAATCAGAATTGGAATACCGGCTATTACTACGCGAGGCATGAAAGAAAAAGAAATAAAAATAATAGCCCACTGGATAGCCGATGCTATTGAAAATCATGCTGATGAAAAATTTCTCAGAAATCTTCACGAACAAGTGAAAAAACTTTGTCGAAAATTTGTAATTTATAAACATTTAATTTAAATTTATGAAGGGGATTATTTTATCCGGAGGAACCGCTACTCGTCTTTTTCCACTTACTGCCACGACTTCTAAACAGCTTTTGCCGGTCTATGATCGTCAAATGATTTTCTATCCACTTAATACCTTGATTAAAGCCGGTATTAAAGATATTTTGCTTATTGTGGCGCCGGAACATAGTGGTCAATATTTAAACTTATTGGGATCAATTTTGAAAAAACATGGGATTAATCTTTATTTTGAAGTCCAAAAAACTCCCAGAGGATTGGCTGATGCTTTTATTATGGGAGAATCTTTTATTGATGATGATTCAGTGACTATGATTCTGGGAGACAATATTTTTGAAAATGACTTATCTAAAGAAATAAAACAATTTAAATCTGGCGCTCATGTTTTTGCCAAAAAAGTTTCCGATCCAGAAAGATTTGGAGTGGTAAAATTTGATAAAAACAAAAAAGCTATAAAAATTACCGAAAAACCAAAAAAATGGATTAGCGATTACGCCGTGACTGGATTATATATCTATGATAATCGAGTGATTGGTGCCGCTAAAAAAGTTAAGCCATCAGGGCGAGGTGAAATTGAAATCACAGCCTTGCATAATTTTTATTTAAAATTAGGAGAATTAACTGTGAGCACTTTCAGTGGAGAATGGCTGGATGCCGGAACCTTTGATTCGCTTTTGGAAGCCGGGAATATTGTTAAAAAGAAAAAAATATATAAGAATTTTGATCCCATTATCGAAAAAGCTATTATTGAATTTAATGTTGAACTGAAAGAATTGGCTAAAAAACGTTTATTATAAATTAAAAATAAATATATGATAAAAAAAGCTATTTTACCAGTTGCCGGATTTGGAACTCGATTTTTACCAGCCACTAAATCACAACCCAAGGAAATGCTTCCGGTGGTGGATAAACCAGTGATTCAATATTTAGTAGAAGAGGCAGTGGCTTCTGGTATTGAAGAAATTATCTTTGTCACTGGTCGCGGAAAACGAGCTATTGAAGACCATTTTGACGTATCTTATGAGTTAGAGGAAACTTTAGTGGAAAAAAATAAGCAAGACCTTTTGGCGGCTGTCCAAAAAATTTCAGGACTAGCTCGCTTTTCCTATGTGCGTCAACCAATGCCTCTAGGTGACGGACATGCTATCTTGCAAGCGGCGCACTTGATCGGCGATGAACCAGTGGCAGTAATCTTCGGAGATTGTATTTATGACAGCAAAGTACCGGCCATCAAGCAACTTATGGAAACCTACGAAAAATATGGTGACCCAGTTATCGGAATGAGTCGGATTTCCAAAGAAGAAGTTTCAAAATTCGGAGTTTTGGAAGGAATAGATTTGGGTGAAAAAAATTTCGAAATAAAAAATATTGTGGAAAAACCTAATGTTGAAGATGCCAAATCTAATTTAGTGGCTGTGGGGAAATATATTATCACTCCAGAAGTTATGAAAATTCTCGCCAGTATGAAAAGTGGAAAATCAGGAGAAATTCGTTTGGCTGATGCTTTTGATATAATGTTAGCTCAAAAACGTCCAATTTATGGCAAAGAATTGGAAGGCGAGTGGCTAGATACTGGTAATAAACTAAATTTTCTTAAAGCCAGTATTAAATTAGGTCTTAAACATCCTGAGATCGGAAAAAAACTAAAAGAATTTATAAAAAACGAACTTTTTAATTAAATGAAAATAGCCATCCAAGCTTCTGATTTGGATCATTCGCGTATTGATGGTACGCGAGTCTATCTCTTTAATCTACTAAAAAACTTTGGCAAAATAGACAATGCTAATGTTTTTTCTATTTGGCATAAAACAAAATTTAATCCGTCCTTGGTTCCTTCCATATTTCCTAATTATGAAATTCACCAAACCTCTTTTCCAGTTGCCTGGACCCAAACCCGTTTTGCTTTGGAAATCTGGAGAGAAAAACCGGATCTGCTCTGGATGCCTATGCAAGCTATTCCCATCTTCAAAAGGAAGGGTTTGAAAACTATTGTTACCATTCACGATTTGGCTTTTAAATATTTTCCAGAACATTTTCCGAAAAGTGATTTAATAAAACTGAATATTTTTTCTAAACTAGCCATAGAAAGAAGTGACAAAATTATTGCCGTCTCTCATTCAACCAAAAATGATATCTTAAAATTCTTTCCTAAAATTTCCGAGAAAAAAATTAAAGTTATTCATCATGGCATAGATACAATGCTTTTTCAAAAAAAAATTCCAGAAGAATCTAGAAAAGAAATTTTAACAAAATACCAACTACAAACTAAAAACCATATCCTTTATATCGGTGCTATTCAGCCTAGAAAAAATATAGCCACTTTGGTTCATGCTTTTGAGCTTTTTAAAAAACAAAAAGAGTCTAATGTGAAGTTGGTTATTGGCGGGGAAATTGGGTGGCTAGAAAAGGAAACACTAGAAGCCATAGAAAATAGCTCGCAAAAAAAAGATATTATTCTAACTGGAAAAATAGATTTTGTGACAGTCAGCGGTTTAATGCAAAATGCCGGGGTTTTTGTTTTTCCTTCACTCTATGAAGGGTTTGGAATGCCTATTATTGAAGCTATGGCCGCAGGAATACCTGTTATTGCCGCTGACAACTCCAGCTTATTAGAAGTAGGAGGAAGGGCCGCCCTTTATTTTAAAGCCTCGGATTTCTCAGAGCTAGCTCAAAAAATTTCTCTAGTTTTGGAAAATAAAAACATCTCGGATGAGATGATTCAAAAAGGCTTAGAACGTGCTAAATTATTTTCTTGGGAAAAATGCGCTCAAGAAACTTTGGAACTTTTTCGTCAAACTATGTCTGAATAAAAAAGTTTATATATTAAATAGCCCATTATTATTGAAAGAATAAAAATAATCAACGCCGTAATCAAGCTAAATTTAAATAGGCTAAGAAAAATCAATACCATTGAAACGAAGGTCAAAATAAAAAATAATTTTTGGCTATTTTTTATTTCGATCGGATTATTCTTCTTAATTTTTCCCCCTATCCAAAAAATTATTCCTAGAATAAGAGAAAGAATCAATGTAAGATCCAAATAAGCTACATAGCGAGTAGCTAATCCAGGCAAAATACCATCCGTTAATAAAATAAAACCAAAGAGAAGAAGAATCAAAAAAAGCAAATCATTAGTTAATTTATAGATGACTTTCAAAATATTATTTTTTTTAGTTTGTTCCAACATAATTATTTTTGGCTCTTCTTAAAACAGAGCTTAATCTTATTTTTAAAGTTTCCCAGCCTACTTTTTGGGAAAATTTTATATTTATTTCATCCACTCTTATTTTAGGTTGGCCGGAAATAAAAAATTCAAAATCTTTACCTGAAAAATTTTTGAGTTTTTCGATATCGATTTGACATTGGAATTTTCTTATGGCAATGGTTTTCTTAGTAAATAGACAATCAGAAAAAACATCCGATCCATCCTCATAAATTATAATCGGTTTTTTATTCCAAGCCTTAGTAATAGATCCCATTGGTAATAAATGTTTTTTACCATCAGCTATAATCTCCCAACGTTTATTTTTAGAATTTAGAAAAACTGTACCCTTAGGATGGGAGCTACTAAGTGATAATAATTTCTTTTTTTCATAAAAAGAAATTTCATCCGCTCCGACTGGTAAAACATCATTCCAATCAAATCCCATGGCTTCAAAAGTTTCAATACTATCAATAGGGAAAATATCTTTTTCGGCTACAATATAAACCGATTCACCATAAGATACTAACGTACTAGGATTAAAGCCTATTTTATTTTCAGAATGAGGATAGGCTTTAAAAAAATCAGCTTCCTTAACTATGGCCATATTTTCAGAGTAGCGACTAGAAAAGGCCTTCGGACTGATAAACTCTCGCAACTGTCCCTGCTCCAAAAGAAAATATTTTTCGTTAATGATAAATAAGGATCCATCTGGGTAATTTTTTGAGGATGATATATTTTCTCCCGGTAAATTATATTCTAAATCAGATTTTTCCACGGAAATAAATGATTCCGGATTAAAACCAAGCGCTGAAACGATGATTAGATTGGAAAATTCTTTCAGTTGTCCATTAGAAACTAAAAACAAGCTGTCAGCGTTTTTTAATAAAGTTCCTTCGGGAAATCCTATCGGCTCACCCTCGGGTAATAAATAAGCACGATAAGCTTTTCTTGCTTTGAGAGTAGCTTCGCCTAATTCTAAATTAGCTTTGTTAAGTTTTAAGGTGACTAGAGCATTGGAAAATTTTCCTATCAACGAAGTATCAAAAATCATCTGTCCATCCTTAGATGTTCGTCCATGATCAGAAAGTTCTCCATTTTCATCGTGCGGATTTAAAATGGTATTTTTTGATGAATTAGGATTAGCAAAAGAAAAAATCTTTTCCTCGGTGGGAAAGGCCATCCGAAAAATGAGCCACAGAAAACCAGCACAAAAAATTAACAGAAGCATCCAACGTAGTCTTTGATACTTTTTTTCATCAGATTTTTCCAGTTGAATCTCGGGGGTAAAATCAAGTCTCATTAATTTATTTTATAAATAATAACTTCTGTGGATTGGTTTATAATTTTAGGCAGGGAAATAAAAGCGCCCCTAGTTAAATTGTCAGTTACAATTATAGCATTTTTTATAGTCAGCGTTTCCGATTGGGTTAACTTTGACCCAATTAGGCTGTTTTCATAAAATTCTTTCCCTTCTTTTGGTGAAATAAGATAAATGGAGGCAAATTTAGTTTTATCAATTTTATCCAGATCAGATGGATTAAAAAAATAAACTGTCTGCTTTCCTTGCAAAGCGTGCATGGGACCAGCCATCATTGACCATGGATCACCAGTAATTTGGCGATCAATTAAAATTAAGTCGTTGTTGGAAAAACGCTGAAACAATATTTCCATTTGATTTTTCAAATTATTTTCTGGTTGGAAGAAAAAGAACTGGCCAGCTATAATTAAATTTGACACCAGAAAAAGTCCGGAGAAAAAATATAAAAAAATTCTTTTTCGAATAAGCTGATCAAAAAAATAAAAGGTATAAAAAATTACTCCAGGAATAACAGCCAACAAAAATCGACGCAACATCCACGGATGATCCAGTGAAATTTGCGGACTGAATAAATAAAACACTACCGGCCATAGAATAATGAAGGGTGTCAATTTTTGATAGTCTTTTTTCTTAAATAAAATAGCCACGGTCAATAATCCAAATAAGAGAAAATTAAGCATTCCATAGGCTAAAAATACCTTTAGCACGTAATAAAAAGGCTGAAAAATGGCATTTTGGCTAACAACTCCTGTGGTGTTGGTTGATGATTTAAAAAGAGATTTAGCTAGAGAAATATAAAATTCTTGATTAACATACAGCGCTATAATATAAATTAATCCGATACTTATCAAAGAAATAACTTGCCATTTTTCTAATGAATTCTTTTTTTCTTTTTTAAATTTATTTTTTACAATTAACCATATGAAAAGCATCGCTAGAAAAGCCAACGCTTCAATACGAGTAAAGGCTAACACCGAAAAGGATAAAAAAGAGAGCCAAAGAAAAAAATTATCTTTTTTTTGTTGATAAATAATTAGTTGCACTATGCCAAACCAAACCAGAAAAAGAGCTAGATTTTCACTAAGCGTAAATTTAAAAAACCAATAAAAAACAAACGTGGTAATTAATGTTAGCATAGCTAGGATACGAGCAGGCGCAGAAATAAATTTTTTCAATACAAAATAAAAACTAATGAAAAATAAAAAGAAAGTCACGGCATTAGCTATAATCAAGCCATTAATTCCGAATAGGGAATAAAAAACAGCTAACCAAGAAATATAACCTAGAGGAAATTGAGTTTTTAAACTTCCCAATTCAGTATAATTAAAGCCGGGGAAATTAAGGGCTTTCCCTGGTCCATAAATTTCAAAAAATTCTTGTTCAGCTGGGAATGAAACTTCTAGTTGATGATTATCAGCCAAATAAATTGCTCCTAGGCTCAGAGCTCCTTGGTCACGCCCAGAGAAAATAGTAGGGGATGAAAAAAAATAAAAAACGATAACTACTATGGCACCTACGATAAAGACCCATTTAGTTTCTCGGCTAAATTTTAATAGGGTATAATTTCTAAGAGCCAACTTAATTAAAATAAAACCGCCTACTAAAAGATAGCCTACCAATAATTCTCGATAAAAAATTCCGGCCATGGTCAAAACCACAGCCAATATATCCAACCCAATAAAAAAAGCCGCTACCAACGAAAAAAACTTTATTTGATCCCAGTTTTGTTTAAAAAATTTTTCCAACATTTGTTTTTATTATAAGCGAGCCATAGCTTTTTGCCAAATAATTTTTTTTGCGGTAAAATTTGATTTATATGAAGATACTCGTCATAGCCCCCACACCTTTTTTTGCTGATCGAGGCACCCACATTCGCATCCTAGAAGAAGCCCTGGCGTTAGAAAAACTAGGTTATGAAATTCAAATTGCCACCTATCATGTTGGGCGAAACATATTAGAAGAAGTTAAAACTAGCATAGATGTACGCCGAATTCATCGGTGGCTTTTTTGGTATCGTAAGTTAGAAGCCGGACCAGATTGGCAGAAAATTATTTTGGATTTGATGCTGATTCGGAAAGTTTTTTCTCTGGCCAGAAAATATAAGCCGGACATTATTCATGGGCATATTCATGAAGGAGTAATTATTGGCTGGCTTGTTCAAAAAATACTTTTTTGGAGAAAAATAAAATTAGTCGCCGATTTTCACGGCAGTCTTACTAAAGAAATGCTCTCGCATGATTATCTGCGGGGTGGACTTTTAAAAATCATTTTTCGTTTTACGGAAAAAGTGATTGATAACCTCGGAGATTATGCTATCACCAGCTCTTGGGAAAATAGTGAGGAAATAAAAACCCTAAGAAAAGATAAAAAAGTTCAAACTATTTTGGATGGAGTAAATTTGGATTATTATCAAAATCTTCCATCAAAAATTGAAGCCAAGAAAGAAATGGAGTTGCCGGAAGGAAAAATTATCGCCACTTATACCGGAGCGTTGGTTATGAATAAAGGTATTCAATATCTTTTGGAGGCCATTCCGCTGGTTTTGCAAAAAAATTCCAACATTTTCTTCGTGATTGCCGGCTTTCCCATCGAGGAAGCAGAAAAATTTATAAAAAATAACCATTTAGAAAATTCTGTGCGACTAATTAATCCTTTGAATTATTTTGATTTACCACCCATTCTTAACGCCTCCGACATTGGAATCGATCCTAAGGACTCTTCTGTAAAACAAGCTAGTGGGAAAATTCTCCAATATATGGCCGCTGGACTACCAGTAGTGTGCTTTGATCGCAAAAATAATCGGGATTATTTAGGCAATGGAGCTCAATATGCCCCTGAGATATCCGTTGATGGACTGGCCGATGCAATATTGAAAATTGCTAATAATCCAGAGTCAATTAGCCAAAAATCAGCTATCAACAAAGAGCGTGTGCAAAAATTTGATTGGAAAAATACGGCAAAGAGTATTGCTGAAATTTATAAAATAATCTATACTTAGCACTATGATGAAAATTTTTAATCCACATAATATTAATTCAAGAGGAACTAAATTTCAAAGCGTGAAAAATTTTTTAAGTGAAAGAAAAAAACCTTTTATTATTTTAATAGTTATTCTTGTTATCGGATTGTCATTCTTTTTTTATTTCAAAAAAAATAAAATCAACCTCGCTATCCGTTCATTGATGACAATTAGCAAGGCCTACGAACTACTTATTAACGAGGGTGATTTAAAAAAGGAATTAGAAGTTGTAAATAAATTGGTCACTACTTTAACTAAAAGTGATGACGTTGAGAGAGCTTTCTTAATTTTGCTTCAAAACAACATGGAGCTTCGCCCTGGAGGAGGATTTTTAGGACAATATGCAATTCTAAAATTGAAAAATGGACAAGTTACGTCTACCTTTGTTGAGGATGCCAATATTCTTGATCAAAAAATAACTGCCAATGTGGCAACACCTTATCCATTCAAACGCTTGCTGAAGCTTAAAAATTGGAAATTTCGTGATTCTAATTTTTCGCCAGACTTTCCCACTAATGTGGATAAGGCTAAATATTTTTATCGTTTAGCTGGAAGAGGAAGTAATTTTGACGGAGTAATTGCGATAAATGCCACGGTTCTTAATGATCTCTTAGCATTGACTGGACCCATAACTGTTTCAGGAATAGAATTTAACAGCCAAAATGCCGTTTTGAAACTGGAAGAAGTAGTAGAAAAAATTTATATCCTAAATCCTGATCTGGACACGCAGAATCGCAAGGATATTATGAAAAAAATGGCACCGATTATTATTGATAAACTGGCGACCATCGGAAATGTTTTCAAGCTGGCTGATTTTTTCCATAAGGAAATGCAGAAAAAAAATGTAATGGTTAATTTTAATGATACAAACCTGCAAAGTTTAATTGAAAGTGTTTGTTGGGGTGGAAAGGTAGCGGAGTCATGGGGATCAGATTATTTTATGTTGGTAGATGCCAACATGGGAGCCTTGAAAACTGATTATTATATGAAGCGAGAAATATCTTACGATGTGGATTTAACCTTGGAAAAACCAACAGTAACGGTTAATATCTTATACAAAAACACCGCTCCATATGGAGATTGGCGCACTAGCGATTATCATGGGTATTTGCGCATCTATGCCCCAAAAGGATCAAAATTTTTAGAAAGAAAAATGATCGGTTATCCCTATATCCGCCAAGAATTGGGGAAAACCTTTTTTGGAATGAAGATAGATGTAGTGATGGGCAAAGAGGTAAATGCTATGCTAAAATATGAGCTTCCGGACAATTTTAACAAGGACAATTATCGACTCTTAGTGCAGAAACAATCAGGGGTGGATGACACACCCATTAAAATTAATATCAAGACCAAAGAAGGGGAATTTTCCAAAGAAACTACTCTAGTTAAAGATTTGAAGTTTGATATAAGAAAAGAATAATAACAGAAAAATTTAGAAACAACCCTTAATAAAAGAGGGTTTGTTTTTTTTGAATAAAAATGATAGGCTGAAGAAGATTTATGAATATAAAAAAGTAATAATTTATCGAAAGAGTAGCCTTATTTTAGTAGGGAAAAAATTATGAAAAAATTAAATTTAGGATGTGGCAATGTTCTGATGGAGGGCTATATTAATTTAGATAACAATCCTAACACTAAGCCTGACATAATTCACAATTTGAATAATTATCCATATCCCTTCAGTGACTCAGAATTTGATGAAATTTATCTTGATCACACAATAGAGCACTTAGAAGATTCCATAAGGCTGATGCAAGAATTGTATAGGATAGGAAAAAATGATTGCACAATAATAATAAAATGTCCGCATTTTTCTTGTAATTGGTTTCATCCTGGGCATAAAACAGCTATAAGTTCCAAGTTCTTCACTTTTTTTGACAATAAAAATATTGAAAATTACGGAAAAACGGATTTTAAGGTTTTAGTTAGAAAACTTTATTGGATACGAAACGGATATCTAACTAATAGGAGTGTTGCAATCAAAATTACCGACAAAATTATCAATTTTATCGCCAATGTACACATAGGGTTTGCAGAAAGAGTGTGGTGTTATTGGGTTGGCGGCTTTGAAGAAATATATTTCAAAGCGAAGGTAATAAAATAATACAGTATGAAATTATTTTTAATTAAAGTAGGCAAAGCTTTTAGTGTTTTAAAACGCGACGGGTTGTTTCAAGGTGGCCGAAGATTATTGGAATATTTGAAATCTTTTTTCCAAAATATTTTTCAAAATAAATCCGGCGATATTTTAATTCTTACCGGCGGAGTAGGGGATAGCGCTCTTTATCGTTCCATTCATTTGGCGGAAGAACTAAATATCCACGGCTTTTCTACAGTTGCCATCATTCAAGATAGACCTTTTTTAAAAACATTATCTAAAAAATTCAAAATATTTATTTTTCATAGGGTTATTTGGACTGGCAATGTCGCTAAATTGGTTAATGAAATAAAAAAACAACAAAAGGAAATAATCTTTGAAACCGATGATTTAGTCTTTGATTCGAAATATTATCGCGCCACCGAACAATATGCCGCTATGAACTTTTTCCAGAAAAAACAATATGCAACAGGTATCGGAGAAGAAATTTTAAAAGATCCTTATGTAAAAACCTGCACCTGCACCACTTCTTATTTAGCCAAAGAATTAGAGAAGTATCCTGCCCGCGATGCTTCCGGCATAGCCGATGTCCGCCCGCATGACTCGCAAAGCGTGTCGGACGTGGCAGGCGGGAATAAAAAAGTTTTTATTATTCCCAATAAACTTTCTAATAAGGATTTGGAAGTCGTGGATGATATCATGAAACATAAAACATGTAACATAAAACACAAAACTCACGAGGATGGAAAAAAATGCTATATGCTACATGCTTCAGGCTACATGATTAAAATCGGCTATTTTTCCGGTTCCGGATCTCATAATAAAGATTTTGCAGAAGTATCAGAAGCCCTGATGGCCATTATGGAAAAATATTCAAATGTCGAATTATTTTTAGCCGGACCTTTGGATTTGGAAAATAAATTAAATAAATTTAAAGATAGGATTAAACAAATTCCTTATGTTCCGCGCGCTCAACATTTTGCCAATCTATCTCAAATTGATATAAATCTAGCGCCTCTGGAAAAAGAAAACCCCTTCTGTGAAGCTAAGTCAGAACTAAAGTTTTTTGAAGCTGGGATATTATGCATCCCTACTGTCGCTACCCGCAATCAGACCTTTTCTGAGGCTATAATTGATGGCCAAAACGGCTTTCTAGCAGGCACGACTGAAGAATGGATAGAGAAACTAGAAAAACTCATTCTAGAGCCAAATTTGAGGCTGGAAATGGGGCAAAAAGCCCGAAATAAGGCTTTGGCTGATTACACTACCAAAAACAGCCATAATTTAGAATTTTACGATTATTTAAAAAACCGCTTAAATAAAGCAATTAATACTTAAAACAAAAAACTGCCCGTCGTGTTAGAAACTGGGCAGTTTTTTTATTCAAAAATATCATAATTTTTGAATAATTTTTTCGAATTGAAAGTTGCTCATTCTTATCAACAATAATATTTTCAGGTCTGACTCGTCCAAAATGATTACCATTTCCTGGTAATATATATCAAACAACATATAAGAATCTTTGAATGAACTGAGTATTTTTTTTGATTCTCTCAAAAAGTTGTTGCCTACCTCCAAATTGAACGATATAGAATTCAACGTCTTCACATAATTATCTACATCCGCCGCAACGTGATTAAAGCGACCTTGATCAAAAAGAACTTCTCTTTTTTTAATTTTTACCGCATTTAAAGTAGTTATCCTAGTTGCTAATGTTTGCTCCATGTCTGCCAATATGATTTTTTTTATTTCTGCAACAGTCTCCTCATCTTGATCTTGAGCAAAAGCACTTAAGGAAAACAAACAAAATACCGCAACCATCAAACAAATAATTTTTTTGGGCATATCTGTTCCTCCTTGGATATAGGTTTAAAAGAGCAAAAAATAGACGTTAAAACAGTATACCAAAAAATAAAGTAATGTAAAGGGTTGCTTATAGTCTAAATTAAACAATACTAATTAGAATCGCAACCAAAGCAATTGAAAGGATGATAGATCCAAAACCTAAAATATAGAGATAATAATGTTTCAAAAACCAAGGCTTGTATTACGAAATTCTTTTGTTGAGTTCGCCGATATTTTGCCACCAATGGTCGTTGGTATGACAATCAGTTTTTTTATACAATTTATAGCAGGTTGAATTTTTTCCATAAATTCATTATACTTGAAAATAATGATCTATAATGTCCCCGCAAATTCAGACAGGTATAGTTGTTGCATGTGCTAGACTGCAAGTATGAAAAAAACATACACG